>JBEBBB010000435.1:0-6878 GCA_041158605.1 Pseudomonadota bacterium | reverse complement strand
GCCCCAGCGCGCCGCAGTAGTCCACCATGGGTGTGCGCACGCCAGCGTGCATCCACACATCTTGAAACGCGTTGAAAAAGCCTTGTATTGCCATAACAGGTCCTTGGTGCCTCAAGCCGTGGGTTTGAGGATGTAGTGCAGGCCGTCGTTGTGCAGGGCCTCGACGGTGTCGGCGCGGTGGGTCAGTACCGAGCGTTGGTTGATGGAGCCTTTGTCGGTGATTTCACCCTTGTCGATGGTGGGTGGCTCGCTGAGCAAACACAGCCGGGCGATGCGGTTGGCACTGCCGGTGCTGGCGGCGGCCAGGTCGTTTACCACCTGCTGGAAGTGGGCCAGCACCGCAGGTGCGGCGAGCACATCGGCCAAAGGGGCGCTGTCGGGCAGGCCGGCCAGTTCGCGCACCTTGGGGGTGGGGAACACCATGGCACCGACCTCTTTCAGGTTCAGACCGGTCAGCACCACGTCTTGGATGTAGGGCGCACCAGCCGCGATGATTTTGCCCCGCAGGGGGCCCACACTGACGAAGGTGCCGGTGGCGAGTTTGAAGTCCTCGGCGATGCGGCCGTCGAACTTCAAGCCCAGGTGCACGTCGGTCTCATCGATCCACTTGACCGCGTCACCGGTTTTGAAAAAGCCCTCGTCGTCAAACGCTTCGACGGTCTCTTTTTCGGCACGCCAGTAACCCGGTGTGATGTTGGGGCCGCGGTAACGCACCTCGGTTTTGCCGTCGGTGTCAACCAGCTTGAGCTCCAGCCCTGGTGTGGGCACACCCAGGTCGCCAGCGCGCACGTTGGGGTTGGTCACAAAAATACCAAAAGGGCCGGATTCGGTCATGCCCAGGCCCGTGGTCATCACCACGCGCTGGCCGATTTCCTTTTCTTCGCTCTCGTACAGGCTGTCCCATACGGGTTGGGCCAAGGCGGCGCCGGCGTAGAAAAACATTTGCACCCGCGACAGCAGCGTGCGGCGCAGCTGGGCGTCGGTTTTCATGGCGTTGGCAATCGCCTCGAACCCCGTGGGCACGTTGAAGTACACGGTGGGCGCGATCTCGCGCAGGTTGCGCAGCGTTTCGTGCATCAACGCGGGTGTGGGTTTGCCGTCGTCGATGTAGAGGGTGCCGCCGTGGAACACCACCATGCCGAAGTTGTGGTTGCCACCGAAGGTGTGGTTCCAGGGGAGCCAATCGACCAGCACCAATTCTTGCTCGGCCAGCACCGGCATCGATTGCGCCATTTGCCGCTGGTTGGCGCACCACATGCGGTTGGTGTTGATGACGGCCTTGGGCAGCTTGGTGGAGCCGCTGGTGAACAGGAACTTGGCTATGGTGTCGGGGCCGGTGGCCGCCATGGCCCGGTCGACCGCGTCGGTGATGGGGGTGGCACACAACTCCGCAAACAAGGACGTGGCCCGGCCCTCGACCGTGCCTTCACCCATGACCACCGACACACCGTCGGCCACGCTGGCCGCGATGGCTTTGGCGTAGCGGGCATCTTGCGCAAACACCAGGCCCGGTGTCACGGTGCGCAGCACGTGTTTGAGCTTGTCGTAGTCCACGCTGACCAGCGAGTAGGGGGGTGAGACCGGGGTATAGGGCACTCCGGCCACCAAACAACCCAGGGCCAGCAGCGCGTGTTCCAAGCTGTTCTCGCTCAGGATGGCCACCGGTTTGTCGGCGTTCAGCCCACGGTTGATCAGGCCCTGGGCGATGTGCCGCGCGGTTTGCCACGCCTCGGCGTAGCTCACGTGGCGCCAGTCGCCCAGTTGGCCATCGGCCCCTTTGACACGGCGGGCCATGAAGGACTGTTGGGGTTTGGCCTGGGCCCAGTGTTGGAGCCGGTCGGCCAAGCGCTCGGGGTAGGCCTGCAGGTCTTGTTCGGCGCGCAGGTAGCGCGTGCCGGGCACGCCGTCGCGCAGCGCCACGCGGGTCACACCAAATTTCAGTGGGCGGAAGGTGGGGGCGGTCATGTGTGTGTCTCCTGTGCCGCGCTTCAGTTGGCCTTTTGCACCTTGGCGGCTTTGCCTTCCAAGAAGGCCCGCACGCGCTCTTTGGCCTCGGGGGCCGATTGGGCGATGGAGGCCATCAAGGCTTCGGTGAAGAAGCCGTGGTCGCTGGGCTGCTCTGCGATGCGGGGCAGCGCGTGCATGAGGGCGTAGTTGGTCAGGGGTGCGTTGGTGGCGATGCGGGTGGCCAGTTCAACGGCCTTGTCCAAAGCCGTGCCGGTGGGCACCAGGTACTGGGCCAGGCCAATGCGTTCGCCGTCGGCGGCGTTGTAGACGCGGCCGGTCAGCATCATGTCGGTCATGCGGGCGGCACCGATCAGCTTGGGGATGCGCACCGCACCACCACCACCCACAAAAATGCCCCGTGTGCCCTCGGGCAAGGCATAGAAGGTGGTTTCATCGGCCACGCGGATGTGGCAAGCGCTGGCCAGTTCCAGGCCACCACCCACCACAGCTCCATGCAGGGCCGCGATCACGGGCACGCGGCCTTTTTCCACCGCCTCCAGGGCGGTGTGCCACATGCGTGAGTGGTGAACACCTTCGCCGGCATCGCGCTCTTGCAGTTCCGACAGGTCTAGGCCGGCGCAAAAGTGGTCGCCTTCGCCGTCGATCACGGCGGCACGGGCTTCGGGTGGCAGGTTTTCAAACACCTGGCGCAAGGCCAAAATCAGGCCGTCGCTCAGGGCGTTGCGCTTCTGTGGGCGGCGCAGGCGGACCACCGCCACGGCACCCCGCATTTCCAAGGACACGGCGTCGGTTGCGGGGGGGGTGTTGTGGGGGTTGCTCATCTGGTGCGTCTTTCAGAAAAGGGGTATAACTGACGGCTGGAAAGTTATAAACAATAACCAAATTCTGAACCACGCACGCACTTTTGTGCTCAGTATTTACCCTGATATGCAACACCAAGACCTGATCGCCATCGACATCCACACCCACGCCGAAGTGAGCTGCTGGAACCCCTTCGACAACTACGGCGAGGAGTACGACCGTGCCGCTGACAAGTACTTTGGCAGCAGCCGCCGGCCCACCATCGCCGAGACGGTGGCCTACTACCGCGAGCGCAAGCTGGGCCTGGTGATGTTCACCGTGGACAGCGAAAGCCAGCTGGGCCGCCGCCGCATCCCGAACGAGGAGATCGCCCAGGCCGCACGCGAGAACAGCGACATGATGGTGGCGTTTGCCAGCATCGACCCGCACAAAGGCAAGATGGGCGCCCGCGAGGCCGAGCGGCTCATCGAAAAAGAGGGCATCAAGGGTTTCAAGTTCCACCCCACGGTGCAGGGCTACCACCCCTACGACAAGATGGCGTGGCCCATTTACGAGGTGATTAACCATTACAAGCTGCCGGCCATCTTCCACACCGGGCACAGCGGTATCGGTTCGGGCATGCGCTGCGGTGGCGGTTTGCGCCTGGCCTACTCCAACCCCATCCATTTGGACGACGTGGCCATCGACTGGCCCGACATGCAAATCGTGATGGCCCACCCCAGTTTCCCCTGGCAAGACGAGGCGCTGAGCGTGGCGACCCACAAACCCAACGTGTGGATAGACCTGTCGGGTTGGAGCCCCAAGTACTTCCCCAAACAACTGGTGCAGTACGCGAACACCCTGCTCAAGGACCGGGTGCTGTTTGGCAGCGACTACCCCCTCATCACCCCCGAGCGCTGGATGAAAGACTTTGAGGTGGCGGGCTTCAAGCCCGAGGTCATGCCTGGCATTTTGAAGGGTAATGCGGTGCGGCTTTTGGGCTTGGGCTGATACCGCTGTATACAGAAATTCGGGGTTTACCCGGGTTTTGGTTGTTTTGGGCTTGTTTTTAGGGGGTTGCTGTATACAATCGGCCCCCACCATGCCCCCCGCATCTCTCAAAACATCTTCGGCAGCGGCACAAGCGGAAAGCGCCCAAGTCCGGGCGCAGCTGCAGTTGCGGGAGTGGATTTTGTCAGGCGCCTTGCCCGGTGGGGAGCGCATCGCCGAGCTCGCGATCGTGGAGCGTTTGGGGGTTTCGCGCACGCCCATCCGCGCCGCTTTGATGCGCTTGGAACAAGAGGGCTTGCTGGAGGCGCTGCCTGGGGGCGGGTACGCCGTGCGGAGTTTTTCCGAACGCGACATCACCGACGCGATCGAGATGCGTGGCACCCTGGAGGGTTTGCTCGCCCGCTTGGCTGCGGAGCGGGGGGCGCCCGAGCACCTGCTGGACCAAGCCTGTGCGTGTTTGGCCGGTATCGATACCCTGTTGGTCCCCCCCGCCTTGGACGAGGTGGCTTTTTCGGGGTATGTCGACTTGAACCGGCGCTTTCACGATCTGCTGACCGCCATGGCCCAAAGCCCTGCTATCGCCGCCCAACTGGAACGGGTTTCGGGTTTGCCATTTGCCTCGGCCTCGGGTTTTGTGGTGTCGCGTGCACACACACACCGCGCCCGCGACATGTTTGTGGTCGGGCAAGACCAACACCGGCAGGTGCTTGATGCCATACGGCACCGCGAAGGCACCCGCGCCGAAAACATCATGCGCGAACACTCCCGTCTGGCCCGACGCAACCTCCACGAGGTGCTCAATGGCCAGGCTTTGGAACACGGCCCCGCCGGGGATGCCCACGTGCGTTTGATCCGCCGGGCCTGATTTTTTCACCCACCACTCTCAAAGGAGACAACCATGAGATTGTTTAAACTGCGTGCCGCCGCGTTGTTGTGTGCCGCCGCTGCCGCCACCGGGGCCATGGCCCAGCAGGTGACGTTGCGCTTGCACCAGATGCTGCCGCCCCAGGCCACCATCCCAGCCAAAGCCATCATCCCATGGGCACAAAAAGTCGAAGCCGAGTCGGGTGGCAAGATCAAGGTGCAGTTGTTCCACGCCATGCAACTGGGTGGTGCACCCCCGCAGCTGTTTGACCAGGCCAAAGATGGCGTGGTGGACCTGACCTGGACCGTGTTGGGCTACACCCCCGGCCGCTTCAACAAAACCGAGGTGTTTGAGTTGCCCTTCATGAGTGGCTCGGCAGAGTCGTCCTCCAAGGCGATACAAGAGTATGTGGAGAAGTTTGCCGCCGACGAGTTCAAAGACGTCAAGCTGATTTGTGTGCACACCCACGGCCCTGGTTTGTTCCACACCAAAACCCCTGTCACCGGCCTTGAAACCTTGCGTGGGATGAAGGTGCGTGGGGGCTCCCGCATCATCAACAACATGCTGGTCAAACTGGGTGCCACCCCGGTGGGCATGCCTGTGCCTGCGGTGACCGACGCGTTGACCAAAGGCACCATCGAGGGCACCACCATTCCCTGGGAGGTGACACCTTCCCTCAAGGTCACCGAGCTGGTGAAAAACCACACCACTTTCGCGGGCAAAGATGGCCTTTATACCCAGACCTTCGCGTTCTCGATGAACAAGGCCGCTTACGACAAATTGCCGGCTGACCTGAAGAAGGTGATCGACAACAACTCGGGCCAAGCCGCCGCCACCTTGTTTGGCCGGGCCATGGACGAGGGCGACCGCATCGGTCGCGAGATCGCGGTCAAAGCCGGTAACAATATCGTCGCTCTGGACGCGGCCGAAACCCAACGTTGGCGCCGGACCGCCAGCACGGTGGAAACCGACTGGGTCAATGAAATGAAGGGCAAAGGCATAGACGGCGCCAAGTTGGCGGCCGAAGCCCGGGCGCTGATCGCCAAGCACAGCAAATAAACGCTGTAGGCCATCGCCAGGCCACCGTTCCTTCAGGGGCGGTGGCCTGTCTTGCGGTTGAACATGGAAGGTTGATTTTGAAACTGCTCAACACCCTGGCGAAGTTATGCGCCGTTTTGGCTGGTGTGCTGATGACGCTGATCACGCTGGTCACCTGTGCCAGCTTGATTGGGCGCAACACCATAGGGGTCACCTTGTTGGGTGACTACGAACTGACCGCTGTCACTGCAGGTGCGGCCGTGGCCTTGTTTTTGCCATGGTGCCAGGTGCGCCGCGGCAACATCATTGTGGATTTTTTCACCGCCCGTGCACCTGCCAAGGTCAACGCGGGTTTGGACCGTTTGGCGGCCCTGCTGCTGGCCGCGGTCATGTTCATGCTGGCCTGGCGCACCACGGTTGGTGGTTTGAACGCCCATGCCTCGCAGACCACCACCATGATGCTGGGTTTCCCCGAGTGGGTGGTGTATGCGGTGATGGTGCCCGCTTTGGGGTTGACGGGGCTGATCGCCCTTGCGCAGTCGGTGCTGGGTGTTGAAGAGGAGTCGGTATGACGGGTTTGTCCATGGCAGGTGCCATTTTTGGGGTCATGCTGGTGCTGATGGCCCTGCGGGTGCCGATCGCCATCTCGATGTTTGTGGCCGGTGTGTTTGGTTACACCAGCCAGGTCGGCTGGTTGCCTTTTGCCAACAACCTCAACGGCTTGGCTTATGCCCGGTTTGCCAGCTACGACCTGTCTGTCATCCCCTTGTTCATATTGATGGGCAACTTTGCAACCCAAGGGGGCATTTCCAAAGCCCTGTTTGAGTTGGCAGCGGCCATCATGGCGCGGTTTCGGGGTGGTTTGGCCATGGCGGCGGTGATGGCCAGTGCGGCCTTTGGCGCCATTTGTGGCTCGTCGATCGCCACCGCCGCGACCATCACCTCGGTGGCCCTGCCCGAGATGCGCCGCCACGGTTACTCAGGCCGCTTGGCCACCGGAACCTTGGCTGCTGGTGGGACGCTGGGTATTTTGATACCACCGTCGGTTCCGTTGGTGATCTACGCCATTTTGACCGAGCAAAACATCGCCAAATTGTTTGCGGCGGCCATGGTGCCCGGCATCATCGCCATGACCGGTTACATCATCGCCATTGCCATATACGTGCGCTTGGTACCCGGCCAGGCACCCGAACACGACGATGAAGACCAGCCCCGT
>JBEBBB010000434.1:0-3589 GCA_041158605.1 Pseudomonadota bacterium | reverse complement strand
CGCGTTCGGCAAATCGGGGCAGTGGGACACCCCCACTCCTCATCCCTGATCACAGGCCGCTCACTCCAGGTTCAACTCCTGGATCTTGCGGGTGATGGTGTTGCGCCCTATGCCCAGCTTTTGGGCCGCCTCGATGCGCCGCCCCCGGGTGCTGGCCAAAGCGGTCTGGATCAGGCGGGTCTCAAAACGCCGGGTCAGCACATCCCACACATCTTGCCGGCCGTCCGCCAACAAGGCCTGGGCCTCGGCTTGCAACCCGCCCTCCCAACCCGCGCCCAGCTCAGTAGCTGCAGCGCCCGGCATGGCACCCGAGGGCAACGCCAGGTGTGCCACCGCGTCCACCGCCGTGGGCGCCACAGGCGCAGGGGCGGGGAACGACGCGATAAGGGGTGCACCAGCTGTAAGCACCGGCGGCTGGCCATCCACCACC
Organism: Pseudomonadota bacterium; assembly: GCA_041158605.1. GTDB lineage: Bacteria > Pseudomonadota > Gammaproteobacteria > Burkholderiales > Burkholderiaceae_C > JBEBBB01. The sequence continues at coordinate 3,159 of JBEBBB010000434.1, read as the reverse complement.
GGCGACGCCGACAGGACTTCTGGCGGCAGGTCTTTGGTTTCAATGACCTGGGCCGGTGCCATCACCGTGAGCCAGTGGCAGATGTTTTCGAGCTGGCGCACGTTGCCGGGAAACTCGAACGTGCCCAGCACTTGTAAGGCCGCGTCGGAGATGCGTTTGGGCTCCACGTCCAGCTGTTTGGCGCTCTGCTGCAGGAAAAAACGGGTCAACACGGGCACGTCTTCGCGCCGCTCCCGGAGGGCGGGCAAGCGCAGGCGGATCACGTTCAAACGGTGGAACAAGTCCTCACGGAACCCGCCCTCTTTGACGCGCTGTTCCAGGTTTTGGTGGGTGGCCGCGATCACCCGCACATTGGCCTTGACGGCGCTGTGACCGCCCACGCGGTAAAAATGCCCATCCGACAACACCCGCAACAACCGGGTTTGCAGGTCAAAAGGCATGTCACCGATTTCGTCCAGGAACAGCGTGCCCCCGTCGGCTTGCTCGAAGCGGCCACGGCGCATGGTCTGGGCGCCAGTGAACGCACCACGCTCGTGGCCAAACAACTCGCTTTCCAGCAGGTCTTTGGGGATGGCCGCGGTGTTGATGGCCACAAACGGCCCACCCGCCCGGGGCGAGTGTTTGTGCAAAGCCCTGGCCACCAGCTCTTTGCCGGAGCCGGACTCGCCAGTGATCAGCACGGTCACGTTGCTTTGGCTCAAACGCCCGATCGCGCGGAACACGTCCTGCATGGCCGGGGCCTGGCCCAGCATCTCGGGCGCCGCTGTCATCCGCTCTTCGGCCACTTCCTCGCGCTGGCTCTCCTCCACCGCACGGTGGATCAGCTCCACCGCCTTGGGCAGGTCAAAGGGTTTGGGCAGGTACTCAAAGGCCCCACCCTGAAAAGCCGACACCGCGCTGTCCAGGTCGGAGAACGCGGTCATGATGATGACCGGCAAACCGGGCAAGCGTTTTTTGACCTTGTCGAGCAGGTCCAGACCCGACCCCCCAGGCATGCGGATGTCGCTCACCAGCACCTGCGGGCCATCGGTCTCGCCCATGTCGTCGAGGGCTTGAAGCACCTCTTGGGGGTGGGTGAAACTGCGTGTGGGTAGGCTTTCCCTCAGCAGCGCTTTTTCGAGAACAAACCGTATGGATTGGTCATCGTCCACGATCCAAATGGGTTTCATGCGCGCGTGTCCTGTTGCAGATCCCCCTGCTGTTGTGGTGTCGCCCCATCCGCCCTGCGGGCACCGGCTTCAAGGCAAAGGGATCAAAAGCTTGAAATCGGTGCGGCCCGGCTCGCTGTCGCATTCGATCAGGCCATGGTGCTGTTGCACAAAGGTTTGCGCCAGTGTCAGCCCCAGACCAGACCCGCCATCACGTCCCGACACCAGGGGGTAAAAGATGCGGTCTTTGATCTCGTCGGGCACGCCGGGCCCGTTGTCTATCACATGCAATTCCAGTGCCAACCGGTAGCGCTGTTTGCCAAAAGTGACCTGGCGCGCCACCCGGGAGCGGAAGGTGATCACGGCCTCCCCTTGGTCGATCAGGTCGGCCAAGGCGTGGGCCGCGTTGTGCGCGATGTTGAGTACCGCTTGGATGAGTTGTTCGCGGTCGCCACGGAACTCGGGGATCGAGGTGTCGTAGTCCCGCACCACCCGCAAGCCCTTGGGGAACTCGGCCAAGATGAGGGAGCGCACCCGCTCACACACCTCGTGGATGTTGACATCACCCACCACGTGTGGCCGGCGGTGCGGCGCCAACAAACGATCCACCAAAGCCTGTAGGCGGTCGGCCTCGTGGATGATGACCTGGGTGTACTCGATGAGCTCGCGGGACTCCAGCTCCATTTGCAGCAGCTGGGCGGCGCCCCGTATGCCCCCCAAGGGGTTTTTGATCTCGTGGGCCAGGTTGCGGATCAACTCTTTGTTGGCCTGGGCCTGGTCGATCAAGCGTTCTTCGCGCTCTTGGCGGGCCTGTTGCTCGAGGGGCAACAACTCGACCACCACCTCTCCAGGCACATCGGTTTGCGCCACCACCACGTGCACCGGCAAGGGGTCGTGGTGCAAGCGCTGCACCCGGGCGTCGTAACGGATGGCCGCAAACTCGTTGCCACTGGCCCCGTGCAAGGCGTTTTGCAACAGCTCGGGTTCGGAAAACCAACCTTGCAGCGGGGTGCCGGCCAAACTGCGGCGCGACAGGCCGATGGCGTCTTCCAGGGCGGCGTTGGCAAACAGCACACGGCCTTCCCCATCGACCACCGCGACCAGGGTGGCCAACAGGTCCAGGGACTGGAAACGCTCCGCGGTTTTGGTTTTTTTCTTGAGGCCTATCATGCACACACCTTGTCTGGCAACGTCACCGGACAGGCCCCAGCCGCTCCAGTTCACGCTTCAAGCTGCTCACGTCGCTCTCGGCGCGGGCCAGGTCGGTTTTGAGTTTTTCGACACGTTCCAAATACCGTTGGTGGTTGCGAAACTCGATACCTTGTTTTTCAGGTTCACCGTTGTTGTATTCGGCCTTGAGGTCTTTGAGACGTTGTTCGGCCCGGCGCAGCTCACCACCCAAAATGGCGCGGGCGTCGCGGTCACGGGCTTGTTGCTCGACGGAAGACGTGGACCGGTTCACGGTGGGCGCGGGGCTGCCTGCGGCGGGTTTGGCTGGCGCCGCGGCAGGGGTTTCAGGGGGCTTGACCCCTTGCACAATGGTCAGGTTGCCACCGTCCAGGGGTTTGCACCCTCGCCGTTGCGCCTCGGCAGCATTGTCTATGTACTCGTTCCGATCGCAACGGTAGACCTGGTTTTGCGCAAACACCATGGGCGTACACAACAGACCCCCCAACAAAACCAAGGGGATCAAACAAATGCGTCGATGGTGTGTGGGCATGGGCGCTGTGTGTGGTGGACGGCCCCTGCCGCCCTTTTGAATCGGTTTTCCAGTATCACCCAAAAGTGCCTTGACCCCGGCAGACCGACACCTTTTGGCACAAAAAAAGGGACAGCATTGCTGTCCCTTTTTGCAAGCCGATGGCCTGGGGCCGATCAGAGGCTGTAGTACATGTCGTATTCAACAGGCGACACTTCCACGCGGGCGCGGGTGACTTCCTGCATTTTCAGATCGATGTAGGCGTCGATCCAGGCGTCGGTGAACACACCGCCCTTGGTCAGGAAGGCGCGG
>JBEBBB010000433.1:0-5014 GCA_041158605.1 Pseudomonadota bacterium | reverse complement strand
CACACAAACATGGGCTTCGACCGTGTCCAGGGGGCGGTGGCGAAAGTCGGCCGTCACTCCAATGGCATACACCACATGGCCCAGGTTGTGGTCGGGGTTAAAAAGGGTGTCTCGATCAGGGGTGTGCACCTGGTGGCCCAGTGATCGCAAGTGCCGGACCAGGTGCTGGCCCACCACCCCGCGCCCACCCAACACGGTGAAGGGGCTCATGACCGTTGCCCCACCACCCGCAAGGGGGAGCCAGCGTACACGTGGTAGGCCGCCAGCTCGCCCCGAACCACACTGCCAGCGCCCACCACGCAGCCCTGGCGCAACAAAGCACCATCGAGCAACACACAATTGGCGCCTATCCACACATCGTCTTCGATCACCACACCACCACGGCTGGGCAAAAAACCTTGGTTGCGGATCAGCTGGTGGGCGTCTTGGTAGGCGTGGTTGACGGGTGCGAAGGTGCAGTTGGCAGCGATCGCCACATGGTTGCCGATGCGGATGCCATGGCCGGTATAGAAGACACAACCCGAGTTGATGGTCACGTGGTCCCCGATGACAAGATCACCACTGCCCCCAGCCGGTTTGATCTTTACAAAACTGTCGATCTGTGAGTGGGCGCCCACTTCAATCAGGCTGCCTCGAACGGAGTCCTCAATGTCGGCCATAGGCGATACACGGGCCGTGGGGTGCAGCGCGATCACACCAGCTCCCAACGGGGCACGGCAGTGACCAAACGCCCACCCCAACCCTCCACATAAGCCAACTGCTGTTGCAACTCGGGCAACAGATTCCAGGGTAGCACCAACACCCTGTCGGGGCGGTCGTCTTTGAGGTAGGCCTCATCCACGATGGGTATGCGGCTGCCGGGTAGGTATTTGCCTTGTTTGGCGGGGTTCAGGTCAACCACATAAGGTATCAAATCGGGGCGAACTCCTGCAAAATTGAGCAAGGTGTTGCCCTTGGCGGCGGCCCCGTAGGCCGCCACCCGCAGGCCTTGTGCTTGGGCTTCCAGCAGCCCGCGCCACAAGCTGTGTTTCGTGGCCAGGCAGCGCGCTTGGAAACCCTGGTAAAACGCCAAGCCGTTGACACCAGCAGCCCTTTCTGTGTCCAAGACCTCTTGGACCCTGGCGTTCACGGGCTCGGCTGCGGCACCGGCCTGTCCGTCGGCGCGGTGGGCGTACACCCGGAGGCTGCCCCCATGGGTGGGCAGGGTCTCCACATCAAACACCACCAGGCCTTGTGTCCGGAACACCTGCTGCACGGCCATCAAAGACAGGTAAGAGTAATGCTCGTGGTAGAGGGTGTCGAACTGCCCTTGTTGCACCAACTGAAGCAGGTGAGGGAACTCAAAGGTGGCCACCCCGGTGGGTTTGAGCAGTGCCGCAAACCCTGCCACAAAGTCGTTGATGTCGGGCACGTGGGCCAGAACGTTGTTGGCCACGGTCAGGTCTGCGGCATGGCCTTGTGCCACCAGTTCGTGGGCCAGGGCGGTTCCGAAAAACCGCTCCACAGTGGGCACACCTCTGGTTCGGGCTGCTGCTGCGGTGCTGGCTGTGGGCTCCACGCCCAGACAGGGTATGCCGCGTTGTTGAACAAACTGCAGCAAATAACCGTCGTTGGATGCCACTTCAACGACCTGGCTGTTGGGGCCCAGGTGGAACCGATCAGACACACCAGCGACGTAACGCTCGGCGTGTGTCAACCAAGAGGCGCTGTAAGAGCTGAAATAAGCGTAATCGGCGTCGAACAGTTGGTCTGCTGCCGTGAAGTCTTCGGTTTGCACCAGCCAGCATTGGTCACACACCATGACCCGCAGGGGGTACCAGCTTTCGGGTCGCCGCAGGTGTTCAACGGCCAAGTAGGCGTTGGAGGGTGGGGCGCTGCCCAGGTCAGCCAGTGTGTGGTGCAAAGGCTTTCCACAGTGCCGGCAGGCCATCGGTGGGTGTGGCAGGTGTGGTGTGGTGTTCATCAGGGCAAGCCGGTGTATGAGGGCTTCAACAGGGGCCACGCCGCGTCACGCGCCGACAGGTTGGTCACGGGCATGGGCCAATCGATCTGCAAGCGGGGGTCTTGTGGGTGGATGCCGCCTTCGTGGCTGGGGGTGTGGCTGTGGTTGTGGCAGTACAACAGGGTGGCATGGGCCCCCAGTGTTTGGAAACCATGGGCAAACCCCACGGGGATCAAGAGGGCGTGCCCATTGTCGGCGCCCAAGCGTTCGGCATGCCACTGCAAAAACGTGGGCGATTGCGCCCGCAAATCGACCACCACGTCCCACACCTCGCCGGCCAGGCAAGTCACCAACTTGGCGTCACTGTGGGGAGGGTGTTGGAAATGCAGCCCGCGAACGGTGCCGGCCTCTAGGGTGTGGCTCAAGTTGATTTGTTCCACGGGGGTGTGCCAACCCGCGTCGGCCAGCTCTTCGGCACAAAACAACCGTGCAAAATGGCCCCGGTGGTCGCCCACAGGCCGCCGGGTGACACGGAACAGGCCCGCCAGCGGAAGGGGGGTCAACTCCAATCGCCGCATGGGGGGGCCGATTCAAAATCGGTGATGTTTTGCAGGCACAGGTCCCGGGCGTTGGCCCCGCTTTGTTGGTCGCGGTACCAGTTCAAGGTTTTGTGAACGGCCGTGGGCAAGTCCCAGCGCGGGTAGAGGTGCAAACCATGGCGGGCTTTGGCGGTGTCCAGGGCCAGCCAACCCGCTTCATGGGGCAGTTGGCTGGGCGTTTCCACCACCACCTCGCCCTGGCCATACGCGGCTTGGGCCAAGGCCGTGACCCGGCCCACCGTGGCCGCTTCGTGCGGCAGAGGGCCCAGGTTCCACGCGCCTGCCAGTGTGGGGTCGGTCCACAACCGTTGCGCCAACAGCAGGTAGCCCCACAACGGTTCCAGCACGTGTTGCCACGGGCGCGTGGAGCCTGGGTGCCTTAGTACCAGGGTTTGTTGCTGTTGCCAAGCCCGCACAGCGTCGGGTACCAAGCGGTTGGGTGACCAGTCGCCCCCACCGATCACGTTGCCTGCCCGAGCGGTGGCCACAGCCACCCCTTGGTCTTCCAGGTAGGACAGGCGGTAGCTGTCCACCACCAGTTCACAGGCCGCCTTGCTGGCGCTGTAGGGGTCGTGCCCCCCCAAATGATCGGTTTCCCGGTAGGGGCTTGGGGTTTCCAGGTTGCGGTACACCTTGTCGGTGGTCACCACCAGCGCCACCCGCATACCCTCTTGGTCGCGCAGGGCGTCTAGCACATGGGCCGTGCCTTGAACGTTGGTTTGAAAGGTGTCCAGTGGGTGGGTGTAGCCGGTCCCTACCAGTGCTTGCGCTGCCAAGTGGAACACCACCTCGGGTTGGGCCTCGTGCACCGCTTGGGTGGTGGCTTGGGCGTCCCGGATGTCCACATACCGGCTGTTGAGGGTTTGCGCCACACCCGCCAAACCATACAGGTGGGGGGTGCCTGCAGGTGGCAAGGCCAGCCCCGTGACATGGGCGCCCAACCGGTGCAGCCACAAGGCCAGCCAGGCACCTTTGAAGCCTGTGTGGCCGGTGAGCAGCACACGGCGTCCCCGCCAAAAGCCCCCATCGGGTCTCATGACCACACCTTCCAAGGAGCGTGCCCGGAGGCCCACATCTCTTCAAGCAGGTTTTTTTCGCGCAGCGTGTCCATGGGCTGCCAGAAACCGCTGTGCTCGAAAGCCTGCAACTGCCCTTGTTGGGCCAGGGTTTCCAAAGGGGTGGCCTCCCAAGGGGTGTCGTCGGCGGCGATCAGGGGCAACACCTTGGGCGACAACACAAAAAAACCACCGTTGATCAGCCCCCCCTCACCCCGGGGTTTTTCGGTGAAACCTTGGACCTGTTGGCCCTGTAGTTGCAAAGCGCCGTAGCGCCCAGGTGGTTGAACGGCGGTGACCGTGGCCCACTGGCCGTGGGCCCGGTGGAAGGCGAGTTGGGCCGAGATGTTCACATCCGACAGGCCATCACCGTAGGTGAAACAAAACGCCTCTTCCTCGGCCAGGTAACGGGCCACCCGTTTCAAACGGCCACCGGTCATGGTGTGTTCGCCGGTATCGACCAAAGTGACACGCCACGGTTCCGCGTGGCGCTCGTGCACTTCCATGCTGTTGCGTGCCATGTCGAAGGTCACGTCGGACATGTGCAAGAAGTAGTTGGCGAAGTACTCCTTGATCAGGTAGCCCTTGTAACCACAGCAAATCACAAAGTCGTTCACCCCGTGTGCCGAGTAAATCTTCATGATGTGCCACAGCATGGGCCGCCCCCCGATCTCGATCATCGGTTTGGGTCTCAGGTGTGTCTCTTCGGAGATCCGGGTGCCCAGCCCACCCGCCAGGATGACAGCTTTCATGACCACAGAGGTTACCACTCCAGCGGCGCCACTAAAGTGTTTAAAACGCTTGTAGTACCCCGCAATCTTGTGTTTACCGCCTGCCTGGCAGGGTCTCGGTTGGGCACGGTGTGTGGTTGGCGCCCATCTGGTGGCATGATGGCTTGATGACGACGTTGCGCATCGCCACCTACAACATCCACAAAGGTGTTCAAGGCCTGGGTCCGACCCGGCGCTTGGAGATACACAACCTGCTGCACGCGGTGGAGCAGCTTGATGCCGATATCGTGTGTTTGCAAGAGGTGCGGCGCTTCAACCGGCAAATGGCGGCCCGGTTCAGCCGGTGGCCCCAGGCGGAGCAGGCCACATACCTGGCTCCCGATGGGTACGAGGCGATCTACCGCACCAATGCTGTGACCCGGCACGGTGAACATGGCAACGCCCTGCTCAGCCGTTGGCCCGTGGTGGGGGTTGGGCACCACGATGTATCGGATCACCGTTTTGAGCAGCGGGGTTTGTTGCACACCCAGGTGGTTTTTCAGGGCACCACGGTGCACGTGGTGGTGGTGCATTTGGGGCTGATACACGCCAGCCGTGAGCGACAGGTGCAGCGTTTGGGCCTGTTTTTGCAGCGGGAGGTGCCACCTTCAGCCCCCTTGGTGGTGGCGGGTGACTTCAACGATTGGG
>JBEBBB010000432.1:0-6947 GCA_041158605.1 Pseudomonadota bacterium | reverse complement strand
GACCTCAAAGCCCAAGGTTTTGTGGCTCAGGCCGCCTTGGACGGCGCTGAAGCGGCGTACAGCGCGGCACAAGCTGCCGCTCGCGAAGCACGCGCGGCGCATGCCCAGTCCACACTGACTCAAGCCCACACCCGCATCACCGCACCCTACGCCGGTTTTGTGCTGGCCACACACGCTGAGAGTGGCGACCTGGCCACGCCAGGCAAACCCTTGTTGACCCTGTACGCGCCGGCCCCTCTGCGGGTGGTGGTCCATGTGCCGGCCTCCCGTTCGGCGGTAGCCACCCAGGCCCAGCAGATCACCATCTACGGGCCCGGGGGAAACCCGGTCCACCCCAGCACCACCACGCGGGTACCGGCAGCAGACCCGGTGTCCCAAACGGTGGAGTGGCGCCTCGACCTCCCGGCCACAAGCACCGGGTGGGTGCCCGGTCAACAGGTCAAGGTGCGGTGGCAATCGGGCACCGAACAGCGGCTGGTGGTGCCTTCGAATGCCTTGTTGCGCCGGGGCGAGTTGACGGCGGTCTACGTCAGCCTCGAAGGGGCACAGGGCAGCCGTTTCACCTTGCGAGCCATCCGCACCGGCACCGACCATGGTGCGGCGGGGGTGGAGGTCCTGGCGGGCCTGCAAGCCGGTGAATGGGTGGCACTTGACCCGGTTCGGGCCGGTCTGGCCCAAGCCCGCCCGGGCAATCGGTGAGGAGGGGCAACACCATGGCACCGAACACCGAACAGCAGCTGGGATTTTCCGGGCGTGTGGCCGCGTTGTTTCAAAACAATGCCATCACCCCCCTCCTGGCGATCGTGGCCATGCTGATGGGTCTGCTTGCCGTTCTTGTCACCCCCCGGGAGGAAGAGCCGCAAATCAACGTCACCATGGCCAACGTGATCATCCCCTTCCCTGGGGCATCAGGGGCGGATGTTGAAAAAATGGTGGCAGCCCCCGCGGAACACGTGTTGTCGCAGGTGGCGGGTATCGAGCACACCTACGCCGTGGCCCGGCCAGGGGTGGCGGTGCTGACAGTCCAGTTCCAGGTGGGGGTGCCCCGGACCGAAGCCCTGGTGCGTTTGTACGACGTGCTCAACGCCAACCAAGATTGGCTGCCACCCGGTTTGGGGGTGCTTACGCCCATCGTCAAGCCCAAGGGCATAGACGACGTGCCGGTGTTGGCAGCCACACTTTGGTCCACCAACAGCCAAAGCGCACACGATCTGGAACGGGTGGCCCATGCGGTCGAAACCGAGCTGAAGCGGGTCCCGGGCACCCGCGAGGTGGTCACCATCGGTGGGCCGGGCCGGGCGGTGCATGTGTGGCTGGACCCCACCCGGTTGCGCGAGCGGGGAGTGAGTGTACAAGCGCTGCACGGCGCGGTTGCGGCAGCCAACCAGGCCATGCCCTCAGGCAAGGTGCTCAACCCCCAAAAATCAGGTACAGAACCCGGGCTTTTGTCGGTGGAAACCGGCGAGTTTTTGCAATCCGCCGATGACGTGGGCGACATTGTTGTGGGTGTTCATGACGGGCGACCGGTTTACCTCCGCGAGGTGGCCCGTATTGAGGCTGGGGCCCAACTGCCGGAACGCTACGTGTGGTTCACACCTGGAGCGGGCAGCGGGTCTGCGGCAGCGGGCAACCACCCTGCCGTGACCATCACCGTGACCAAAAAGCCCGGCGAAAACGCGGTGACCGTGGCGAGTGGGGTCCGTGAACGACTGGACCAACTGGTCAACACCGTGATACCTGAAGGGGTGGAAGTCTCGATCACCCGCGACTATGGCCAGACCGCCGCCGACAAGGCCAACAAACTCATCCAAAAGCTGGTTTTTGCCACCGGCAGCGTGATTGTGTTGGTGGGTTTGGCATTGGGCCGGCGTGAAGCGGTGATTGTGGGCGCCGCCGTGATCCTGACCCTCACCGCCACCCTGTTCGCCTCTTGGGCTTGGGGTTTCACCTTGAACCGGGTCTCCCTGTTCGCGTTGATTTTTTCCATCGGCATCCTGGTGGACGACGCGATTGTGGTGGTGGAGAACATCCACCGCCACCGAACCCTGACCCGAGACGAGCCGCTCTCGGCGGTCATTCCGAGGGCGGTGGACGAGGTGGGGGGGCCAACCATACTGGCCACCTTCACGGTGATCGCCGCCCTGTTGCCCATGGCATTTGTGTCTGGTCTGATGGGCCCCTACATGAGCCCCATACCCATCAATGCCAGCATGGGCATGGCCATTTCGCTGGCGATCGCGTTCACGGTCACGCCCTGGTTGGCGCTGCACCTGAGCAGCAAACACCACCACCAGGGCGGCCCTGGGGCATTGGGCCAGGCGCTGCAACGCGGGTTCACCCGGGTTTTGTCACCCTTTTTGCACAGCGCCCGGAAACGGTGGATGCTGTTGGTGGGCATCTTGGTCGCTTTGCTGTTGTCCGTCGGGTTGACGGTTGTGCAGTGGGTGGTGCTCAAGATGCTTCCATTCGACAACAAGAGCGAATACCAAGTGGTGCTGGACATGCCTGCGGGGTCGCCACTGGAGGACACCACAGCGGCTTTACAAGCCATGACCGCCTATTTGGCGGAGCAACCGGACGTGCTCAACGTACAAGGTTACGCCGGCACGGCCAGCCCCATCACTTTTAACGGGTTGGTTCGCCAGTACTACCTGCGCGCAGCCAGCGAGTGGGGAGACCTGCAGGTCAACCTCACCGACGCACACCAGCGGTCGGAAAAAAGCCACGCCATCGCTCAACGCCACCGCCCCGCTCTGGAAAAAATCGCAGCCACCCATGGGGGGCGTGTCAAGGTGGTGGAGGTTCCACCCGGACCACCGGTGATGGCCCCTATCGTGGCCGAGGTTTACGGCCCAGACGAAGCAGGTCGCGCCGAGTTGGCCCGGCGGTTGGCACAAGCGTTTAGCCAAACCAGCGGCATCGTGGGTGTTGACACCTCCCTAGCAGACCCCGCACCCAAGGCCTATTTGCGGATCAAAAAGCAGCGCGCTGAATCGCTGGGTATACCGACACAGGTGATCGCCCAAACGGTTCATGCGGCGTTGTCTGGGTCAGATGCCGCGTACCTGCACGATGGCCATGCCAAATTTGCAGTGCCGGTCCGGTTGCAGTTGCCTCTGGAAAGCCAAGTGGGGTTGGACGCCCTGTTGGCCTTGCCCGTCCAGGCACGAAACGGTCAAATGGTGCCACTGTCAGAGTTGGTCACGGTCGAACGGGGGGTGATAGACCACACCCGCTACACCAAAGACCTGATGCCTGTTACCTACGTGTACGGCGACATGGCTGGCAGTCTCGATTCCCCACTGTATGGCCTCTTTGGCATACGCGCCAAACTGCCTGAAGCGGCCCTTCCCAACACCGGCACACTGCAGGAATACTGGATCAACCAACCCCAAGATGCCTACCGCCAATACGCGATCAAATGGGATGGCGAATGGCAAATCACCTACGAAACCTTCCGCGACATGGGCGCGGCCTACGCGGTGGGTTTGGTGTTGATCTACCTTCTGGTGGTGGCCCAGTTCAAAAGCTACACCACACCACTGGTCATCATGGCACCCATCCCTCTCACCATCATCGGTGTGATGCCCGGTCACGCCTTGTTGCATGCCCAATTCACGGCGACCAGCATGATAGGCATGATCGCGTTGGCAGGCATCATTGTGCGCAACTCGATTCTGCTGGTGGACTTTATCGAGCTCGAAACAGCCCGGGGCATGGCGTTTGCCGATGCGGTGGTCCAATCGGCAGCGGTTCGGGCGCAACCCATCGCCTTGACCGGGTTGGCGGCCATGATGGGTGCGTTTTTTATCTTGGACGACCCCATCTTCAACGGCCTCGCTGTGTCCTTGATTTTTGGCATCGCGGTCTCCACCTTGTTGACACTGGTGGTGATACCGGTGCTGTATTACGCGGCTTACCACCACCGCCACCCCCGCGTGGCCCCCTGATTTTTTCAAAGGAGTTTCCCATGACCGTAGAGCGTTATATCCGGGTTGTTGCTGGTTTGTTCATCATGGTGTCGTTGGCACTGGGCGTGAGCGCCAGCCCCCTGTTTGTGAGCGAGTGGTTTTTGGCGTTCACCGCTTTTGTGGGGCTGAACCTGTTTCAATTTGGCCTGACCAACTTTTGCCCCATGGCGATCATCTTGCGCAAACTGGGTGTGCCCGATCAAAAGCTGCCTTGCAGCACCTGCTGACCGCCCAATCCCCATGCGCCCTCCTGCGCCGCTGGCGTTTTTGAACCCCGGGTGGTTCACAATCCCCATGGGGGTGACTGGCCTGGGTCTGGCGTGGCACCAGGCCATCCCTTTGCTGGGCGAAGGCGCCACAGCGGTGGCTTTGGTGCTGGGCGGTTTGGGGCTGGGCCTGACCCTGCTGTTGGTCGGCCTGATGGCGCTGCGCTGGCACCGGCACCCCCAAGCCTGGCTGGACGACCTCAAACACCCTGTGCGGCACGCCTTTGTGGCCACCTTGCCAGTGGCATTGCTGTTGTTGGCCGCCCTGGGCAGCCTCTTGGAATGGCCACGCACCTGGGTCACCGGTTTGTGGTGGCCAGGCGCGGTGTTGCAACTGTGGGCCACTGTTTGGGTGACGGGGCGGTGGTTGCGCTTGCCGACACAACAGATAACGGGGGCTCCTTCACCTTGGGTCTACATCACCCCAGTGCTGTTGGTCGCAGTGGTCGGCAATGTGGTGTCCGCGCTGGCGGGTTGGGGCCTCGGTTACCGGGCGTGGTCCGTGGCCCAGTCGGCTGTGGGCGTTGCGCTCTGGCCACTTTGCATGGCCTTGTTGCTGGCACGCCGGTTCGCCCATGGCCCCCTGCCCGACAGGCTTTGGCCCACCTGGTTCATCACGGTCGCACCACCAGCCGTGCTGGGCCTGGCAGCCCTTCGGGTGGGCTTGGACACCCAGGTCGGCTTGGCGTTTTGGGGTGTGGCTCTGTTTATGGTCTTGTGGGCAGGGCAACACCTGCGCCAAGTGGTTGAACAACCCTTTGGGGTGGTGTTTTGGGCCTTGTCTTTTCCACTGGCCGCCTTCAGTGGCCTCACCTTGCAACTGGCTGGCCAAGTGCACACCGCTTTTTTGCCTGTGCTGGGCCTGCTGGCCCTTGCCGCCACGTCTCTGACGGTGCTCGGTTTGGCACTGGCCACGTGGAGGGGGTGGCGCAACGGCACACTGTTGGCCCCGGAGCCGGTGGCATCGATCACCCCCGCACCGCCACAGTGACACGGCAGCCCCACGGCAGGCCGTTCACCATTCAATGCTTGTGGGCCCTACCGATTCGGTCCACAGGCCTCAAAACCGTAGCGCTCACAAAACGGGCTGCCCCACATCGGCAACCAAGCGGGCACCGCATGGAACTGTGCGGCCGCTTGTGCCAGCACGCGCTCCCGGTACACCCCAAACCGGAACCCCTGGCCATCCACGTGGTGGTAACGCACACCAGCCACCTCCACAAAACCCACCCGCACCCGGTCAAAATACGGTTCAAAATCGGCCAAAACCGGTTCACCACGGACCAAAACCCGCACCGACGCCCTGTCCCACTCGCGAAAATCCACCAACAAATCGTCTTGCCGGGCGTGGTGCCTGGCCACACCAAACACCGGCACGTAACGCCCGTGGTGGTACGCCAGCACGGCAGCCGGGCTGTAAGCGTATGCCATCAAGCGTTGGCCGGGGGCCATGTCTTGGGTCAAGGCCAGGGTCACCTGGTCAGATGCCCTCAAAAAGACCGCCTTTTCGTACCAAGTGGAGCCAGACCACCACGACAAAGGCACCCAAGCCAAAGCCGCCACCAAGGCCACATGTGGTACCGACAAACCCACGGTCCACCACCACGACCGGCGCCATTGTGCAACCCCGACCCGGGCGCTCGCCCACCACACAAAAAGCGGGACAAAACCCAGCACCCAATGCAGCCCAATGCTGCGCCGCCACGACAACAAAGCGAACACCAACAAGGGGAATGCCCACAACACCACACGCAGGGCACCCAGCGGCGTGCCCCCCCCAACAGGCCGACCCCGCCACGCCTGCCACACCAACCACGGGGTCAACAGGTACCCCACCATCAACAGGTAGGTGGCAAAGGTTTCCCATTGCCAGTGGGTGCCTTCGTTGCGGTTAAAAAAGTTGAACATGATGTTCATCCACCCGTTGTGGGCGTTGAACACCAGGGTCAGGGCGATAGAAGGCAAGGCGCAGCAAAACACCCACAGCACCACCCACCAACGGTCACGGCGCCAACCCAGCACGTACACCGCGTAGGCCAAGCCCAACAACGCCGCAAAGTACTTGGACAAAAACGCCAAACCCAGCGCCACCCCGGCGGCGGTGTACCAAGCCAGGTAACGCCGAGGGGACCACTCGGCCCGCACAAAACACCAAACCGACACCGCCATCCAAAAAACCAGGGGGGTGTCGGTGGTCACCAAAACAAACAACCAAGACCACGGCAAAACCAGGTACACCGCACCGGCCCACCACGCTGCAGCGGCCTGTTCTGCGGGCAACTGGCGCCGTGCGAGGTCCACCAACCCCAGGGCGACCACCGAGGTCACCAAAAGGGTCGCCGAGCGCAGCACCAGAGGGTGCTCACCCCACCAACGCAAACCCGCCAACCACCACCCCACCATGGGCGGGTGATCGGAATAACCCCATGCAGGGTGGACACCCCATTGGTAAAAAAAGGCCTCATCCCCGGTGATGGGAAAAGTGGCTGCCACCAGCAACTTGACACACAGGGTGGCCAACAAGGTTCCCGCAAAAAACCGACGGGCGTGGGAGAGGGACAAGCGGTCAACAGACACAAATACCCCCCATTACGCGTCGCTGGCCATCACCAGCACACCGATCACCACCAACGTGGCTCCCGCGACACGGGTCCATGACCAGGGCTCGTTCAGCCACCAGACACCCGCCACCATCGTGACAACAAACCCC
>JBEBBB010000431.1:0-4020 GCA_041158605.1 Pseudomonadota bacterium | reverse complement strand
ACCCCAGCGGCATGCAAACCGTGGCCTACAACACCTCAAAGGCAGCGGTCATCAATTTCACCAAGGCGCTGGCCTGCGAGTGGGGGCCACGCGGCATCACCGTGAATGCGGTGTGCCCCGGTTTTTTCCCCAGCAAGATGACCGCCGGCACCCTGGCCCGACTGGGGGTGGACGAGTTGGCCAGCCACGCGCCGTTGCGCCGCTTGGGCGACGATGAAGACCTGAAAGGCATCACGCTGCTGTTTGCGTCCGACGCGGGCAAACACATCACCGGCCAATGGCTGGCAGTGGACGGCGGGGTGAGCGCCCTCATCGGTGGCTGAACCGAGGATGAACCAGAGATGATCGGCACATGAACTTCCCCATTCCCATCCCTTTTGTTGACCTCCTGGGCTTTGAGCTGCTGCGTTTTGAAGGCGGCGAGGCCGAAATACGGTTTGCCGCCCGGCCTGAACACCTGAACTCGTTCAGCGTGGTGCACGGTGGCGCCAGCATGACGCTGCTTGACGTCGTCATGGCCCACGCCGCCCGCAGCGTGCTGACCGCCGCAGAGGCCGACATGGGCTGCGTCACCATCGAAATGAAAACCAGCTTCATGCAAGCCGCGCGCGGCGACGGCGGCGCGCTGCTGGCCAAAGGCAAGCTGCTGCACCGCACCATGACCATGGCCTTTACCGAGGGCAGCGTGTTTGACGCGCGCGGCCGCCTGTGCGCCCACGCCACCGCCACTTTCAAGTACGTGCCCCGCCTGGCCACCGGGCGGCGCAGCGTGAACACTTTGAACACCCCACCCACCGACTGAACGGAGACTTCCATGCCCCAAAACCGCCAAATCCTGCTCGACAACCGCCCTGTGGGCGATGCCGTCGCCAGCAACTTCAAACTCGTCACCACCAACACCCCGGCCCTGGGTGAGTTGGCAGAAGGCCAGGTGCTGGTGCGCCACCACTACCTCAGCCTGGACCCCTACATGCGCGGCCGCATGAACGACAGCAAAAGCTACGCAGCGGCCCAGCCCCTGGGCGAGGTGATGATTGGCGGGACCGTGGGCGAGGTGGCCGACAGCCGCCACCCCAAATTCACCGTGGGCGACAAGGTGGTGGGCATGGGCGGCTGGCAGGAATACAGCGTGGTGGACGCCAACGTGCCCGGCAATCTGCGCCGCGTGGATACCACCCACGTGCCGCTCAGCCACTACCTGGGTGCGGTGGGCATGCCCGGCGTCACGGCCTGGTACGGTTTGGTCAAAATCATCGATCCCAAGCCCGGTGAAACCGTGGTGGTGAGCGCCGCCAGCGGCGCCGTGGGCAGTGCGTTCGGGGCCTTGGCCAAGGCCCGGGGATGCCGCGTGGTGGGTATCGCCGGTGGCCCGGACAAATGCGCTTACGTGCGCGACGAGCTGGGTTTTGACGACTGCATCGATTACCGCCTGCACAAAGACCACTTTTCGCTCGCCAAAGCACTCAAACAGGCCTGCCCCCAGGGTATAGATGGGTACTTCGAAAACGTGGGTGGCATGGTGTTGGACGCGGTGCTGTTGCGCACCAACGCCTTCGCCCGCATCGCTGTTTGCGGGATGATCGCGGGCTACGACGGGCAACCGCTGCCCCTGCACAACCCCGCCTTGATTTTGGTGAACCGCCTGAAAGTGCAGGGTTTTATCGTCAGCGAACACATCGAGGTCTGGCCCGAGGCCTTGGCCGAACTGGGGCAGTTGGTAGGGTCGGGCCGTTTGCGCCCACGCGAATCGGTGGCACAGGGCCTTGCGTCGGCACCGGAGGCGTTTTTGGGTTTGCTCAAGGGCAAAAACTTCGGCAAACAACTGGTTCAATTGGTTTGAGGGGTTGCCATGTCCGACCTGATCTTGCACCACTACCCCGCGTCGCCGTTTTCCGAAAAAATCCGCTTGGTGATGGGCTTTAAAGGCTTGGCTTGGCGGTCGGTGTTCATCCCATCGGTCATGCCCAAGCCCGACGTGGTGGCCTTGACGGGCGGGTACCGCAAGACCCCGTTCTTGCAGATAGGGGCTGATGTGTATTGCGACACCGCGCTCATTTGCGAGGTGTTGGAACACCGGCAAGCCCAACCCAGTTTGTACCCGGCACACCAGAAGGGTGTGGCCCGCGTGCTGGCCCAGTGGGCGGACACCACCTTGTTCTGGGCCGCCATGGCCCACAACTTCCAGCCCCAGGGGGCGGCTGCCTTTTTCGCCAACAACCCCGACGCGGCCAAGGCCTTTGCCGCCGACCGGGGCGCCATGTCGGTGGGCATGGCGCGGGTTCGCCCTGCCGATGGCACCAGCGCGTACAAAAGTTACTTGAGGCGCTTGTCCACCATGCTGGAAGAACACCCCTTCCTGTTGGGCGACGCCCCCTGTGTGGCCGATTTTGCCGCCTACCACCCTTTGTGGTTCACCCGGGTGTGTGTGCCGGCTGTGGCCAGCGTGTTGGACGCGACCCCCACGGTGCTGGCGTGGATGGACCGCATGGCCGCGATCGGGCACGGGCAGGTTGGCAAGGCCACCTCGGCAGAGGCCATTGCCCTGGCCGCTGCGGCCGAACCCGCGGCGTTGAGCGCCGAGGCCTTCCAAGACGACCACGGCATTCCCCTGGGTTCACTGGTGACCTTGGCTGCAGAGACTTTTGGCCAAGAACCCACCGAGGGTGAACTGGTGGCGGCCACCCGCACCCGCTACACCCTGCGCCGCACAGACGCGCGCGTGGGTACGGTCCACGTGCACTTCCCACGCATCGGTTATGTGTTGAAAAAGGTGGTCGCATGATCCAGGATTTCGCAGGAAAAACCGCGGTGTTGACCGGAGCTGGCTCGGGTTTTGGGCTGGAATGCGCCCGCATCGGTGCGCGCTTGGGTATGAACCTGGTGTTGGTGGACGTTCAACAAGACGCGTTGGACCAGGCCCGTGACGAGCTCCAAGGCAGTGGGGTGGCCATGATGGCCCACCGGGTGGATGTGTCCAGCGCCACCGATATGGAGGCCCTGGCTCAAGCGGTCCAATCCCGCTTTGGGGCGCCCAACTTCGTTTTCAACAACGCCGGTGTGGGCTCCGTGGGCCTGGTCTGGGAGAATTCGGTTCGCGACTGGGAATGGGTGCTGGGTGTGAACCTGTGGGGCGTGATCCACGGTGTGCGCCTGTTCACGCCCCTGATGTTGGAAGCGGCCCGACAAGACCCCACTTGGCAAGGCCACATCGTGAACACGGCCAGCATGGCTGGTTTGCTCACACCCCCCAATATGGGGGTGTACAACGTGAGCAAACACGCGGTGGTCAGCCTGACCGAAACGCTGTACCAAGACCTGCACCTGGTGACCAAGCAGGTCAGCGCCAGCGTCTTGTGCCCCTATTTTGTGCCCACGGGCATCAACAGCAGCCAACGCAACCGGCCGGCAGACATGGCCAACGAAAAGCCCACCCGCAGCCAATTGATCGGTCAGGCCATGACCGACAAGGCGGTGGGGTCGGGCAAGGTCAGTGCGGCAGACGTGGCCCAGAAGGTGTTTGACGCCGTGGCCCAGGACCGGTTTTACATCTACAGCCACCCCAGGGCTTTGGGCAACGTGCAGACCCGGATGGAGGCCATTGTGGCCGGTACCCAGCCACCCGACCCGTTCGCTGAGCGCCCAGACGTTGGGGTGCAGTTGCGCCACGCTTTGGCGGCCGGCTGATCAGGTACAGACCGCTGTGCCCACCGACTGGCACAGCACGGCGGGGTCGAGCACCGCGATCAACACCCGGCCCTGTTGGGCTTTGGCCAGTTGGGGGATCAGGCAAGGGCCTAAACCCGAGCCAAAAGGCGAGGGCATCATGTGCTCGGACGCCAAGGTGGGTACCGCGTGGAGCGCGGTCACCAAAAGCCCTATGGTTTGTGCACCGTGCGACAGCACCACCACCTGGCCGCCCTCGCCGTCGCTCCCCAGGGGTTGTCCCATCAGCGCACCCAGGTCATAAACCCACACAAAGGGTTGTGACCCGCCGCCGCCGTTCTGAGGTAGCATGCCCAC
>JBEBBB010000430.1:0-7185 GCA_041158605.1 Pseudomonadota bacterium | reverse complement strand
GGCTTCAGGGCAGGATCACACCCTTGCAGAGTATGCCATTGCCAAACGCGGTGGCTTCGCCGCTTTGAACGATCAAACTGGCCTGGTCAACCCGGTCGTAAAACGCGTAGCGCTCGATGGCCTCCACGCGCTCGGGCCCCACCCCCTCCAGCGCTTGCACCCGCGCCATGAAGGCGGCTTGGGCAGCGGTGGTTTGCCCCGCGGGCAGCTGGCTGTGTTGCATGTAACCCGCGGGATGGTCCACGTCGGTGGCCAGCGGAAACACCGACAACACCGCTGCACTGACCCGCTCCAAACTGTGCCCCGGCAACCGCACCACCGGTTTGCCTTTGGCCAACCAATCGGCGGTGAAGTTGGCGTCCACCAAGGCCACCCACTCGCCATGGCCCATGGCACACAAATGCATCAGCAGCTCGGGGGTCAGCAGGGGGTCGATGCCTTTTAACATGCGGCCTCCAGGGCGGGTTGGGCCTGGTCTTCCGGGGCCAAGGTGGCCGGGTCGATGGCGCCGGTGATCAAACCCACAATTTCCTCGGGGCTGGTTTGCCGCGTCAGGCGGTTGCAGATGATGCGCCCTTGGCGGAACACCCAGATGCGGTCGACCAAATCAAAGACCTGGCGCAGGTTGTGGCTGATGATGATCAGCGGCACCCCGCGTTGTTTCAGTCCTTTGATGATTTGCTCCACGCGAGCGGTTTCCTGCACCCCCAAGGCCGCGGTGGGCTCGTCCAAGATGATGAGCTTTTTGGCAAAACCCGCCGCACGCGCGATGGCCACACACTGCCGCTGCCCGCCCGACATGCCGCGCAGGGTTTCGTTCAGGTCCTGGATGCGCACCCCGGTGGTGGACAACATTTCGACCGATTTGTCGCGCATGGCCTTGTGGTTCAACACCGACAGGGGGCCCAACTTCAGGCGGGTGATCTCGCGCCCCAAAAAAATGTTGGACGCCACGTCCAGGTCTTCGGCAATGGCCAGGGTTTGGTACACGGTTTCGATGCCCTGCTCGCGCGCGTCCAATGGCGAGTCAAAGGCCACCGCTTGGCCATCCAAAGCGATCTGGCCGCTGTTGGGCGCTTCGGCGCCGGTGATCAGCCGCACAAATGTGCTTTTGCCCGCACCGTTGTCGCCCACTATGGCGGCATGCTCCCCGGGCGCCAACTGGAAGTGGGCGTCGGTCAATGCTTTGACTCCACCGTAGTGTTTGGTCAGGCCGTTGATGTGAAGCACGGGGGGCGGGGTGGGCATGGTCGGGTCTCCTGTGTGGACAGGCTGAAGCATGCCGTAAGGATGGGGTCTGGCGTATTAGTAAAACCACTAGGTTTACTTAATAAGGTGTTTTCGGTGTAATGCAGGGGCGGGGCGGTGGCACATCGGCCTGACAACGTTCAAAACCCTCTTTTTTGATCCTGGAGACACGCGTGAAACACCTCTTTTCTCTGTCCCGTACCGGTTTGGCCCTGGTGGCCGCAGGCCTCTTGTCAGTGGCCGCCCACGCCCAAACCATTGCCTACATCACCAACGGCAACACCAACGAGGGCTGGACGCTGATCAACGGCGGCGCCAAAAAGGCCGGGCAGGCCACCGGTGTGAAGTTCATCGAACTGGCTGCTGAAAAAGGTGAGTTGTCCAAACAGTTGGCCATCGTGGAAGACATGATCACCCGCAAGGTGGACGCCATTGCCATCGCTCCTGTGGACTCGAAAGGCATCGCTCCCGCCGTGAACAAAGCGCTGGCTGCGGGCATCCCTGTGGTCGCGGTGGACACCGGCATCACCGGCGCCAAAATCACCTCGTACGTGGCCACGGACAACATCAAGGCCGCCATGGTGCAGGGCAAGTGGGCCGCCGAACAAATCCAAGACGGTGACACCGTGGTTTACATCACCGGCGACCTGGGCCAATCCACCGGCCAAGAGCGCAAAAAAGGTTTCCTGGACGGTCTGAACGCCGTACGCAAAAACGTAAAAGTGGTGGAAGTGTCCACCACTTGGGACCAGACCATGGCCCAAAACGGTGTGGAGGCCGCTTTGCGCGCCAACCCCAACACCAAGGTGATCGCGTGCGCTTGGGATGGTGGCGCACTGGGCGCCAAGGCCGCCATGATGGCTGCGGGTAAAAAAGCCGGCAGCATCAAGATCGCCGGGTTTGACGGTTCCCCCGGTGGCCTGGACATGATGAAGCAGGGCTGGCAACAGGCCAACGCCGCACAAATGCTGGCCAAAATCGGCCAAGTCGGGGTGGAAACCGCCATTGCTGCCGCGAAAAAACAAAAGGTGTCCGAGCGCATCGACACCGGCTCCTTCCTGGTGTTGCCCAGCAACGTGGACCAGTTCGCCAAAGACTCGGGCGTGGCCCAGTTCATGAAGGTCAAGTGACCTGACAACGGGAACCCGCCATGAAATCCTTGACCCGCCAAGAATGGTACGGCGCGCTGGTGGCCGTGATCGTGTTGGGCGTGCTGCTCACGTTCGCATCGCCCTACTTCTTGACCACCGGCAACCTGTCCAACGTGCTGGTGCAGGCCTCGGTGATCGCATTGCTGGCCGGTGGCCAGACCTTTGTGATCCTGACCGCCGGGGTCGACCTGGCGGTGGGGGCGGTCACCGCCCTGGCGGGTGCCGTGGCGGGCCATCTGATGCTCAAGGCGGGCATAGACCCCTACGCCGCCATGCTGGTGGCGGTCGCCATCGGGCTGGGGGTGGGGTTGTTCAACGGCTACCTGGTGGCGTTTGTGGGCATACCCTCCTTCATCGTCACCCTGGGTGGCCTGACGCTGTGGCGCGGCCTGGCGTTTGAATCCACTGGTGGTTTCGATAACGCTGGCCTGCCCGAACCGTTCCCCTTCCTGGGGTATGGCGAGGTGCTGGGGGTGCCCATGCCCACGGTGGTGATGGTGTTGTTTTACGGGGTGATGGCGTTTGTGTTGTCCAGCACCAAGCTGGGCCGCTACGTGTACGCGATCGGCTCCAACGAGATGGGCGCGCGGCAGGTGGGCATCAACATCCGCTGGTACAAACTGGGCGTGTACGTGGTGTCGGGCCTGGCCTGCGCCTTGGCCGCCATTGTGCTGATGGCCCGCATGGACTCGTCCAGCGGCAAAATGGCCCAAAACTTTGAACTCGACGCGATAGCGGCCGTGATCCTTGGCGGCACCTCGCTGTTTGGCGGCCGTGGCAGCATATGGGGCAGTTTGTTGGGGGCCATCCTCATCACCATGATCCGCAACGGCATGAACCTGCTCGAAATCTCGCAGTTCAAACAGATGATGGCCATCGGCGCGGTGGTGATCGTGGCGGTCTGGATCGACGTGCTGCGCCGCAAACGTTTGCTGCGCAAATGAACACGCCCCTGGCTACTGGAACAGGCCCACTGGTCGTGGCCGGTGAGGCGCTGATCGACCTGATACAGCAGCCCAATGGCATGCTCAGCCCGCAATTGGGTGGTTCGCCTTGGAACCTGGCGCGGGCCCTGGGCCGTTTGGGCCGAGCTGTCCACTACCGCAACCCCTTGTCGGTTGACGGTTATGGGCAGCAGCTGGCCCAGGCCCTGGACGACAGCCATGTGCGCCGCACCGGTGGCCAGAGTACGCAACCCACCAGCCTGGCTTTGGTCAAGGTAGACGCCCACGGCCACCCGGACTACGCCTTTTACCGAGCAGATGTGGCCGACCGCGACCTCCCGCCCTTGAACATCCTCGCCGACTGGCCCGCAGGCGCGAGCCTGTTCCATGTGGGCTCGCTGTCGCTGATACCCCCCGATGGGCACCAGTGGTTGGCGTTGTTGGACGCCTTGTTGGCCAGGGGTGTGACCACCAGCGTGGACATCAACATGCGGCCCATGGTCGCCCCCGACAAACCCGCCTACGCCGAAATGGCGCTGCAGGTGCTGCAACGGGCGTGTATCGCCAAGGTGAGCGACGAAGACCTGCTTGCGATGAACCGCACCGGGGACCCTTTGACCGAAGCCACCCACCTGCTGAACAACACGACCCAAGTGGTGCTGTTGACCTTGGGCGCAGCGGGCGCTTGGTGCATCACCCGCCAAGGACAGTGGTTCCAAGCGCCCCCCCAGGTCACGGTGGTCGACACGGTGGGGGCGGGCGATTGTTTTTACGCGGGCTTCTTGGCCCGGTTGGATGAATCGGGTGTGCTGGCGGTGGCCCAGCATGGCACCCCACCCGGGGACGTGCTGGCAGATGCCCTGGCCTTTGGCGCCCGCACTACGGCCCACAACCTGCAACGCGCAGGCTGCCAACCGCCCTGGCGACACGAGGTGTGACCAGGTACCCGGGTTACACCCGATAACGCCCAAAATGTAACTTTATTACAATACCGCCGTTACCCACCGCCCCCACCATGACACCACCCACCACATCCACACTGGATATCGTCATCTTTGGCGGTACCGGCGATCTGTCTTGGCGCAAATTGCTGCCCGCCTTGTACATGGCCCACCTGCACAACAAGCTGGACCCGGGCTGCCGCATCATCGGGGTGGGGCGCCAGCCCTGGGACCGCGCGGCCTACGTGGACTTCATCCACACCGCGTCCCGGCCCCATGTGGACGCCCAGGCCTGGCAGGAGGCCGCGTGGGGCGCCTTCCTGGAGCGGCTGGACTACGCCAGCGTGGACGGCACACAGGCGGTCGACTTCCAGCGCTTGCACAGCGTTTGCCAGGCCGGCAGCACCAAGGTGTTTTACCTGGCCACCGCCCCCAGCCTGTTCGCTGGCATTTGCCAGAACCTCGATACGGCCGGCCTGATCGATGCCCGAGCGAGGGTGGTGCTGGAGAAACCCTTGGGCCACGACCTGCCATCTGCCCGTGTGATCAACGAGGCGGTGGCGCGGCATTTTGAAGAGCGCCAGATCTACCGCATCGACCACTACCTGGGCAAAGAAACGGTGCAAAACCTGATGGTGCTGCGGTTTGGCAACGCCATTTACGAGCCCCTGTGGCGCGCGCCCTACATCAAAAGCGTGCAAATCACCGTGGCCGAAACCGTGGGCGTGGGCAGCCGCGCGGGGTTTTACGACCACACCGGCGCCATGCGCGACATGGTGCAAAACCACCTGCTGCAACTGCTGTGCATCGTGGCCATGGAGCCGCCCTTGTCGCTGAATCCAGACGACGTGCGGGACGAAAAACTCAAGGTGCTGCGGTCCCTGCCCAAAATGGATCTGAACGAGCTGCGCCAGCACACCGTGCGGGGCCAGTACGCCGCCGGTGCGGTGCAAAGCGAGTCGGTGCCGGGCTACCTGGACGAGGCCAACATCCCCCCCGACAGCGGCACCGAAACCTTTGTGGCCTTGCGCACACAGGTGCGCAACGCGCGTTGGGCCGGGGTGCCGTTTTTCCTGCGCACAGGCAAACGGCTGCAAACCCGGCGCTCCGAGATCGTGGTGGAGTTTGCCCAATCGCCGTTTTCCATCTTTGCGGACCAACCCCACAGCCAACAACCCAACCGCCTGGTCATCAGCCTGCAACCCGAAGAGTCGATACAGCTGGAGATGATGGCCAAAGAACCCGGGTCGGGCATGAACCTGCGCCCTGTACACCTGAACTTGGACCTGGAGTCGGCCCTGGAGGGCCGGCGCGCCGAGGCCTACGAGCGCCTGCTGATGGACGTGGTGAAAGGCCGCCTGACGCACTTCATGCGCCGCGACGAGTTGGAAGCCGCTTGGACATGGGCCGACCCCATCTTGGCGGGCTGGTCGCAATTGGGCGACAAACCCCGCCCCTACCCTGCGGGCACCTGGGGGCCTGCAGCGTCGTCCGCGCTGATGGCCCGCGAGGGCACTTGCTGGCACGAGGAAACCTGACCCGACCTGAGGCCTGCCACCCATGCCCACCGAACACCCACACCCCAATCCAGCCACCCTGGCGCGCGCCTTGGCAGAACAGGTCGCCCACGACCTTGGAGCGGCAGTGCAAGCCCGCGGCCACGCCACCCTGGCCGTATCGGGTGGGCGCTCCCCCATCGCCCTGTTTGAGGCGCTGCGCGACAGGGCCTTGCCTTGGGCCCAGGTGACCGTGGTGCTGGTGGACGAGCGGTGTGTGCCCACCCACCACCCCGACAGCAATACCGCTTTGGTGAAAGAGCACCTGCTACAAGGCCGAGCCGCGGCCGCGCGGTGGGTGGCGTGGTTCGACTCCCCCCCGACCCACCTGGATGCCGACACGGCCAGCGGCTGGGTGGCCGGTTTGAACCAGGCCCTCAACCCCGCCCAAGGCGTTTGGCGGCCACCGCTGGACGTGGCCATCCTGGGCATGGGGGAAGACGGTCACACCGCCTCTTTGTTTCCCGACAGCCCAGGCACCGACACCGCCCGCCACGCTCCGGGCCCGCTGGCTTGGGTGCAACCCCGCCACGCCCCACACTGGCGCCTGACTTTGACCTTGCCCACCTTGTTGGCCTGCGACCACCTGCACCTGTCGATCGCTGGCCCCGCCAAACAAGCGGTGTACCGGCAGGCCCTGGCCGGTCCGGACGACCGCTGGCCCGTCTCGTGGCTGTTGAACCGCCAGGGCCGGCCCGTGCAGGTCTGGCTCACCGATTGACCCCTTAGGTCCCACCGCCCACACCACCCCACACACCCATGAACACCCCACCCGCACCGCCTCTGTCGCCCGTGTTGGCCCGCGTCACCGAGCGCATCGTGGCCCGCAGCCACGCCAGCCGCGCCGCGTACCTGGACACGGTGCGGCACAACCGCCGCCCCGACCCTTACCGCGCCGGCATGGGCTGTGCCAACGCCGCCCACGCCTTTGCGGCCATGCCCGCCAGCGACAAGCTGGTGCTGCGCCAAGAACGGCAGCCCAACCTGGGCATCGTCACCGCGTACAACGACATGCTCTCGGCCCACCAGCCCTACGAGCACTACCCCGAGTTCCTGCGCGCCACCGCTCGCCAACATGGGGCCACCGCACAGGTCGCGGGTGGCGTGCCCGCCATGTGCGACGGTGTCACCCAAGGCTACGAGGGCATGGAGCTGTCGCTGTTCTCGCGTGATGTGATCGCCCTGTCCACCGCCGTGGCGCTGTCGCACAACGTGTTTGACGGCGCCCTATGCCTGGGCATTTGCGACAAGATCGTGCCGGGCTTGTTGATCGGGGCCTTGCAGTTTGGCCACCTGCCGGTGGTGTTTGTGCCGTCGGGGCCCATGGCCTCGGGCCTGTCGAACG
>JBEBBB010000429.1:0-3208 GCA_041158605.1 Pseudomonadota bacterium | reverse complement strand
GTAACGGCTGAAGTTGCGCTGTATCGATGCGGCGTACAGGGGGTCGTAGTGGCTTACCAACAGGTCCCGCACCACGTCCTCGGTGCGCCCTGCTTGAATCGCCTGGACCCAAGCGCCCACCACCTCGCGGCCGCGCAGCTCGGTAAGGGCTTGGAGGCGTTGGGCGAAAAACGCGGGATCTTGGCTGAAGAAGGGGTAGTCTTCCAGCAACAACTGTACCCGTTCGGCCTCGGCCAGTTGCAAGTCCAGGCAGGGGCTGGCCCGCATGGCGTCCATCAGGCTGTCGGGCACACGCAGGTTGCCCACCTTTTTGCTTTCGCTTTCCACATAAACGGGTTGTTCGGCGTTAAAGCCCTGCAAGGCCTGCCACACCAAGCCATCAAACCGTTTTTGGCTGGGTTGTGCGCACCCGGGTATCAGACCCAAGACCGAGCTTCGGTGCTGGGCCAGGGCTTCCAGGTCGAGCACCTGCGCGCCCGCCCTGGCCAAGGCGTGCAGCAACCGGGTTTTGCCCGAACCGGTGGGGCCGCAGACCACCCGGAAATGCAAACGTGCGACCTGTTGGGGGGTGTCTTCCAGCACCGCCTGCCGCCAAGCCTTGTACCCACCCTCGATCAACGTGACCTGGAACCCGATGGCCGACAAAATGGTGGCCAAGGCCCCACTGCGGTTACCGCCCCGCCAGCAATAGACCAGGGGTTTCCAGTGTTTGGGATGGTCCAGGGCGTGTGTTTCGATGTGCCGGGCGATGTTGCGGGCCACCAGCGCCGCGCCGCGTTTTTTGGCTTCAAATGGGTTGACCTGTTTGTACAGCGTGCCTATGGTGATGCGCTCATCGTTGTTCAACGACGGCCAGTTTTGCGCGCCAGGCACGTGGTCGAGGGCGTATTCCCCTTCCGAGCGCGCATCGATCACGGCGTCAAAGCGGTTCAGTTCGGCCATGGCCGTGGAAGCCGGTAGGGTTTGCAAGGGCATAGGGGAAGAACCAGCGAGCGGGGGAGGGGGTTAGCGCTTGGGCAGGAGTTTGCGCAGCTCGGGCCAGACATTGTCCAGCATGCGCGGGTGTGCCGATTCGTTGGGGTGTATGCGGTCGGCTTGGAACCACCGCTCAGCACCCTCGGTGTCAGCAATACCTTTGAGCAAAAAGGGCACCAAACCGGTCTTTTCGGTTTGGGCCACGGTTCGAAACAACTGGGCAAAGTCCTGGGCGTAGCGGGCGCCGTAGTTGGGGGGCATTTGCATGCCCACCAACAACACCCGTGCACCAGCAGCCCGGCCCAACTGTGCCATGCGTGCCAGGTTCTGTTGGGTGGTACCCAGTGGCAAACCCCGAAGGGCATCATTGCCACCCAATTCGATCACCAAAAGCTGGGGCTGGTGTTGGCGCAGCAGGGCGGGTAAACGTGACAAGCCGCCTGCTGTGGTGTCGCCACTGACACTGGCGTTGACCACTTGCACACCGGGTGCCTGCTGTGCCATGCGCTCTGCCAACAAGGCCACCCAGCCACTGCCTCGGCGCAAGCCATATTCGGCGCTGAGTGAGTCGCCCACCACCAAACAAACTGGGGCACCGCTGTGCGGCGCTGCAACAGCGTGGTGTAGCCCTTGGGCCCACAGGCCCATGGTGAGCGCGGTAAAGTGTCGACGGTTCAACTTCCAAGGCCTTTTCATGTCTGATGCGATGATCGTGGTGCAACACGTGTCCAAACAGGTCACCGATGCCACTGGCACCCTGAGCATACTGCGCGATGTTGATT
Organism: Pseudomonadota bacterium; assembly: GCA_041158605.1. GTDB lineage: Bacteria > Pseudomonadota > Gammaproteobacteria > Burkholderiales > Burkholderiaceae_C > JBEBBB01. Next base: position 1,451 of record JBEBBB010000429.1, on the reverse strand, counting down.
TCACATTGCGCCGTGGCGAGACAGTGGCCATTGTGGGGGCGTCGGGTTCGGGCAAAAGCACCTTGTTGTCTATTGTGGCCGGGTTGGACACGCCCAGCACCGGAACGGTTCACATCGACGGTTGCGATATTTTTGCGGTGGACGAAGATGCCCGGGCGGCTTTGCGTGCGGAAAAAGTGGGTTTTGTGTTCCAAAGTTTCCAGTTGTTGGGCAACCTCACCGCATTGGAAAATGTGATGTTGCCTCTGGAGTTGTCAGGACGCCGGGACGCCCGGGTGGCCGCCGGGCGCATGCTGGAGCGTGTCGGCTTGGGTGAGCGTTTGGGCCATTACCCCCGCGTGTTGTCGGGTGGTGAGCAGCAAAGGGTGGCCTTGGCCAGGGCCTTTGTGGTCAACCCGGCGGTGTTGCTGGCGGACGAACCCACAGGCAGCCTGGATTTTGCGACCGGTGAAACGGTGATGTCATTGATGTTTGAATTGAACCGCGAGCAGGGTACCACCTTGGTACTGGTGACGCACGACCGTGCCATCGCCCAGCGTTGTGAAAGGCGTATCACCATCGAGGCGGGACGGGCCACCGAACCCGCCGATGCCCAAACCTGATCCCAGACCGTTGCAGGCCTGATAATCGGGGTATGTCTGCACCCAAAGTTTTGTTCGGTTTCCATGCGGTGGGCGTGCGCCTGAAAACCGCACCTGCCTCGGTCATTGAGGTTTATGTGGACCCCAGCCGGCGTGACGCCCGCATGCGCCAGTTTGTGGACCGTGCCAAAGAAGCTGGGGTCCGCCTGATCGACGCCGATGGTTTGCGCTTGGCCAAACTGGCCGGCAGCCATGGCCACCAAGGGGTTGCGGCGCGTGTAGAGGCCGTGGCCCAAGCCAAGTCGCTTGACGATGTTCTGGACCAACTGGAGCAGGGCGGCACAGGTGCCCCTCTTCTGCTGGTGCTGGACGGTGTGACCGACCCGCACAACCTGGGAGCTTGTTTGCGGGTGGCCGACGGGGCCGGCGCCCACGCCGTGGTCGCGCCCAAAGACCATGCAGCCGGCATCAACGCCACAGTCGCCAAGGTGGCCAGCGGCGCTGCCGAGACCATGCCCTACTTTATGGTGACCAACCTGGCCCGCACCCTCAACGAACTCAAAGAACGCAACATTTGGGTGATAGGTACCAGCGATGACGCGCCCAAAACCATCTACCAAGTGGATTTAAAAGGTCCAGTGGCTTTGGTCTTGGGCGCCGAGGGGCAGGGTATGCGGCAACTCACCCGCAAAACCTGTGACGAGTTGGTCAGCATACCGATGCAGGGTGCGGTTGAAAGCCTCAACGTGTCGGTGGCCAGTGCCGTGTGTTTGTACGAGGCGCTGCGGCAGCGCAGCCCCATCTAACAAGGCCCGAGGTTGTTCCCCTTGCTAAGGGGGGTCAGACCATCCCCAGAGCTCCCAGCAGCGC
>JBEBBB010000428.1:0-8534 GCA_041158605.1 Pseudomonadota bacterium | reverse complement strand
TGAACAAGGGACTTTTATGAACAAGGTTTACCAACCTTCCCGCCGCTTGTGTGTGCTGTCGTTGTGTGGTGCTGTGGTGGGGTGTTTGACCGCCTGTGGCCCTCAAACACCAGAGGCGACTGGAGCCAAGCCGAACAACCCTTTGCGGGTGGAGTTGGCTGAAGCCCGCGAGCTCTTGAGCCAACAAAAGGCCTTGGTGTTTGACATCCGAGAACCCAGTGAACACGCCACGGGGTTTGCGGCCGGTGCCTTGTTGTTGCCGATGTCACAACTCGACAAACGTGTGGGGGAGATTCCCAAAGACCCGGCACAACCCGTGCTGATCATTTGCAACACCCAAAACCGGTCTAGCAAGGTGGTTCAGGCCCTGGTGGAGGCCGGCTGGACCAACGTGCGTTATGTGCACGGTGGCATGAGCACCTGGGCCGCCAATGGCTGGCCCATGGTCAAGCCGTTCTAAAAAAGCCCACGCTGGTTGTCAGGTCCAGCACTTGCTGTTGCAGGGCTTGGGCATCTGCCCTGTTCTGTGCCACCGACTCCACCTGTTGCTGGGTGATACGCCCGAGCTCGGTCACCGCGTCTTGTACCTGTTGCAGGCCATCGATCTCAACCGAACTGGCTTGGCGCCATGCGTCTGTCAAACCGGACAAGGTGTCTATGCGGGCGGTGATTTGTTGGACACTGTCCCCTGCACGGTCAACCAGCTGTGAACCCGCATTGGTTTGCTCCACACTTTCAGCGATCAGTGACCGGATGTCTTTGGCCGCGTGGGCACTGCGCTGTGCCAACTGGCGAACCTCCGCTGCCACCACCGCAAAACCCCGACCTTGGTCACCCGCCCGGGCGGCTTCTACAGCAGCGTTCAAGGCCAGGATGTTGGTCTGAAAAGCAATGCTGTCGATCAGCGCGGTGATCTCAGCAATCCGGTGACTGCTTTGGGCCATGGTTTGCATGGTTGTGATGACCTTGCGCACCAACTCACTGCTTTCCCGGGCCGCAGCCTGCGCGTGGTGGGCGAGGTCTGAGGCTTGTGACACCGTGGTGGCGTTCTCTTCCACCTGCCGGCAGAGGTGGGTCAGTGTGTGGGTGGTTGTATGCAAGTGGCCCACTTGGCTTTCGCAATGGTGGGCTGCAGTTGTGCTGTTGTGAGACATGTTTGCAGCCCGGTCCGCAATCACCAAACTGCTGTCGCGCACCTGCCCTACCACCCCGACCAAGCGCTGTTGCATGTTTTGAAGCTCGACCAGCAGTTGGGCCGTTTCACCTTGACCTTGTACCTGCACAGGGGTCACCAAGTCACCCTGAGCCACCTGTTGGGCCACAGCCACGGCTTGCCCCAAAGGTTGGGTGATCGATCGGGTGATGCGCCATGCCAAGACCGCACCCAAAACCAGCGCCGATGTCGCCACCAGGGGCAACACCCAAAACACGGTTTGGTTGATTTGTTCGGTGGCTTCAAACTCCAATTGGGCCTGTTGCAGCTTCAAGGCCAGCCAATGGTCCATGGCCGCTTGCATGGTAGGTGCTTGTGGTCCGATCCGCGAGAGGTACAGCTCTTGAGCATCGTCAAACCGCCCCTCGGCCATGGCTTGGTTGGCGGGTGTCAGGGCTTGGTCCAGGTAGGTGGTGCGGGCATCGGCCCATTGCTGCAGCACCGCTTGTTCGTCGGCACCCAAACCACCGCGGTTGAGCTGGGCCCAGAGCGCGTCGATGCGTTGCAGGTTTTGTCGGAAGGTCTGTGTGTGCTGCTGCACCTGGGTGCCTGGATTGATCAGCATGTCCATCACCAGGGCCTGGTTTTGCTGCAGCCGCTGGTTCAGTTCTGCCAGCTGCTGCAGGGGTTCGGCCCGGTCGTGGTAGAGCGTTTGGGTGCGGTCGCTCACCCGTTGTGTGGCCACCAATCCCAGGGTGGCCATGCCCACCACCAGTGCCAACATCAGCCCAAAAGCCCAGGCCAGGCGTTTGCCTATGGTGTGTTGCTGCATCTTGTCTGCCCGCTCCCTTGCCCGGCGACGGCCGGGTTCATGGGGGGCAGTTTGTGGCGCTGGGATGTCACCAATATGACAAACCTTACGGGCACCACATCAAGTTGCCACATCAAGGTGCCAGTTTGAAAACCCTTTGTGCGTTGGCATGGGCCACCCGCGCCACCACCGTGGGGTCCAGGTGGGCCAGCAGGCCCTCCCGCAGCGAACGCACCACCTCGTCGTATTGGGCCCAGTCGTGCGTATCGTCGATGGCCACCATAAAACGGTCTGGGTGGTCTTCGATGAGTTGTTTCCACTCGGGTGCCAAATGGGCGGGACGCCCGGGTGCGCTGGCCCAGAACAGGGTTCTTTCCGGAAACCGTTTGAAATCGCTGGCCTCTTGCGGCAGGCTGCGGTAGCCCAGGTCGCAAACCACGTTGGGGTGTTTGTCAAAAAACGCCCGGATGTCGGCCGCCTTGGTGGTTTTGCCGCAGTGTGACAACAACAAGGTCAGCGTGGGCCAGCGTTCCAGCAAACGGCTCAAACCGGCCACCGATTCGGGGTGCCATTCCATGTGCACCGGCAGTGGCCGGTTGAAGCGGGTGGCGATCTCGGCAAGCGCCTGGAACATGGGGCTGTCCAGCGGCACCCGGCGGCGGCGCATGGGGTCGGCACTGGAGCGCTCGGCGTTGGGAAAGGTCTCACCAATGGTGCGAGGGGGCCGGTTCAAAAACGCCTCGATCTGTTGCAGGGCTTTGGGCCGTTCTTGGCTGTCGGGGCTGGTGAACAGGGCGGGCCCCTCCACCCGTTCGGCGTTGACCAGTTCGGCGTTGCCGACCGATGGCAAAAACCGGGGGCCGATGGCCGCTGCCGCGTTCGAGTCGCGCAGGTTGGGGTGCCCAATCGCTGGGCTGCCTATGGCCCCAGCGCTCACGGTGTGGCTGATGCGGTGCTGGTCCATGCGGGCCAGCAGGTCGGCCGGGGTCATGAAGGGCATCAGGTGGAAATGGGCGTCCACCAGGGGCACCGTGCGCCAGGCATCGGCAGGTTGCGCGAAGGCCCATGGGGCGGCCCAGAGCAGCAGGGGGCACAAGCAGCGGCGCGCCAGGGTGGTTAAGTTGGTTAACGGTTGCATGTGGGCTTTGCTGGGGTGGTGGTGCCATCTTAAGCGGTGGTGCCGCGCGGTACAATGCCAGCCGCAAGCAGCACCCCGGAAGCGTGGCAGAGTGGTCGATTGCACCGGTCTTGAAAACCGGCAACGGGCAACCGTTCGTGAGTTCGAATCTCACCGCTTCCGCCATTTGTGTGTTTTCCCCTCGCTGGTGTCACCTCGGGTGTCGATTGGGTAGCCCCGTGTTTCTACCTGATCCAACCGTTGGCATATGCGGTAACCTCGCGCCATCGAGACTTCAAAAGGCTTTCGATGCGGACCAAATATCTGGGTTGTTTTTGGGTAACCCTTTTGGGTTTGTGCCTGGGTTGTGCGCCGTTGCACGCCCAAACCACGCCGTTGCGCGTGCTCTTTGTCGGCAACAGTTACACCTACTACCACCAAATGCCCCAGTTGGTGGCAGTGCTGGCGCAGGCCAGTGGGATGGCTCGGCCGTTGGAGGTGCACCAAGAGACCATACCCGGCACGCCCTTGCCACGTGTGCTGGGCACACGTGGGGTGCGCCAAGCCGTGTTGGACAACCCCTGGGATGTGGTGGTGTTCCAAATCATGCCCTATCCCTGGCTGGACCGACCTGCCGATGTGGTGGCCACCCTAAAAGAGGTGGTGCCTGGTGTGCGGGCCAAAGGGGGCAAGCCCGTGTATTACCTGACTTGGTCCGGTGACGCGCGCCCAGATCCCTTGGTGTTAGAGCCCAAAGTCTATTCGGAGTTGGCCCAGGAAACTGGTGCGGTGTTGGCGCCAGCAGGCAAAGCGTGGGTGCTGGCCAAAGCCGCTCAGCCGTCTTTGAAACTGGTTGATAACGATGGTCACCACCCCTCACCGTTAGGGTCGCTTTTGGCAGCTTGTGTGGTGTACCGCACCTTGTTTCCGGAAGCCGGTCCGTGTAAACCCCCCGAGGGCACTACTACCAGCCCGGAACAAATGGCGGTTCTTGATGCCGCAGCGGCTAGGGCTGCCGCCCAGTGACACGAGGGCAAGCGTTTTGGTGGTGGGTTGGGTGGTCTTCTAGGTACCGGCTTTTTGACATCCCCTTGGCCCTGCTGTTGGGCATCCTGTGGTGCTCTGCCCAGGCCCAGGGGACCCTGTTCCGGGTGCCCACCCGCGCTGGTGTGGTGGTGCCGGTGCTGTGGGAAAGCACCCCGGACGCCCAGGCCACCGTGGTGCTGTTCCCAGGCGGGTCTGGCGGCTTTGGCCGCGTGGAGGCTGGCCGTGCCACCGGGCAAAACTTCTTGGTGCGTTCCGCCCACCATTTCCTGGCCCACGGTTACAACGTGGCCGTGTTGGGCCGGCCCAGCGACACCCCAGACCTGGGTTATCCCGACCGCGTCAGCGACGCCCACATGGCCGATGTGCGCGCGGTGTTGGCTTTTGTCCAAACCCAGTCCGTTGCGCCGGTGTGGCTGGTGGGCACCAGCCGCGGGTCGGTGTCGGTGGCTGCGGCCGCCATCCACATCCCCACGGGCATTGCAGGGGTGGTGTTGGCGTCCAGTGTGGTCAGCCCCCAAAAGCCCGAGGCGGTGCCTTTGCAAGACCTGGCCGCCATCCGTGTGCCGGTGCTGGTGGTGCACCACCGCCAAGACGCCTGCCACCTGTGCGCCCCGACTGACGTGCCAGCCATTTTGCGCGGCCTGAAGCACGCGCCCGTTAAAAAAGAAATCTGGGTGACTGGGGGCGGCACCCCGACAGGCAACCCTTGTGAGGCCCTGCACTGGCACGGTTTTGTGGGCATGGAGCGCGAGGCCGTGGCGCTGATCGCGGGGTGGTTGCGGCGGCCGGTGGATTGAGCCTTTGGTGACACTGGTGGCCCGGGCAAAAGGGTATTGGTGAGTGGGGAGAAGTTGCCATCAACCCGCCCCCAACATCCCCCGCTTTTCAATAAACGCCACCACCGCGTCCAAACCGGCTTGGGTTTTGAGGTTGGTCATCACCCAGGGGCGGCGCTCCGGGTCGGGGCGCATGCGGTCGGTGTCGGCTTTCATCACCTCCAGGTTGGCGCCCACGTGGGGGGCCAGGTCGGTTTTGTTGATCACAAACAGGTCGCTTTTGGTGATGCCAGGACCCCCTTTGCGAGGGATTTTTTCACCAGCGGCCACGTCTATCACGTAGATGGTCAGGTCGCTCAGCTCGGGGCTGAAGGTGGCGGCCAAGTTGTCGCCCCCGCTCTCCACAAACACCACGTCGGCGTTGGGGAACTCGGCCAGCATGCGGTCGATGGCCTCCAGGTTGATGGAGCAATCTTCGCGGATGGCGGTGTGGGGGCAGCCCCCGGTTTCCACACCCATGATGCGCTCGGGCGGCAGAGCGCCGCTGATGGTGAGCAGGCGCTGGTCTTCCTTGGTGTAGATGTCGTTGGTGATGGCCACCAGGTCGTACCGCTCGCGCATGGTTTTGCAGAGCATTTCGAGCAGGGTGGTTTTGCCCGAGCCCACCGGCCCGCCGATGCCCACGCGCAAGGGGGGCAGGGTTTTGGTGCGGCCGGGGATGTGGTGCATGGCAGGTGAATTCATGATCGGAACAGGCGGGAGTATTGGATTTCGTGTTGGGCCGACAGAATGGCCAGCATAGGGCTGTAGGCCTGCCGGGTGGTGTCGGTGGCGGCCAGGGCGGTCTGCACCGCCTGCGGGATGTGGTCGCACAACTGGGCCAAGATGCGCTGGCCCGATCCTTGGCCCAGGGGCACGGCCTTGATGGCGGCTTGCACCATGTTTTCAGCCCAGCCAAAGGCGCAGGCGGTCAGGCCCAGTTCCACCGGCGTCTGCGCCGGTGTGCGCAGCGCCAGCGCCAAGGCGTAGGCCACGGGCAGGGTGGGGTGGCCCAAGTTGGCGGGGCAACCCTCGGGCAGGCCCAGGGTGAGGGTGCGCAGCCACTCCACCACTGAGCGCCCCATTTGTTCGGTTTGGAGGCGGCCCTCGGCGGTTTCGCGGGTGTGGCGCACCCAGCCGTCCAGCGCGGTCAGCCGGTCCCAGTCGCGGTCGCGCCAGGCGGGTAGGGCTTGGGCCACCACGGCCAGTTCGTTGCGGGCCTGGGCCAGGTGCAGCTGGCCCACCAGCCAGGTGGCGGCCGTGGTTTCGTTGTGCACCAGGCCAGCGTCCACGGCGGCCTCCAGCCCCTCGGAGTAGGAAAAGCCGCCCACCGGCAGTGCGGGGGAGGCCAGCCACATCAGGGGCAGCAGCGCGCCCACCGAGACGGTCGTGGGGGCCGTTTCAGTGGGGGTGGTCGTGTCCATGGTGGTGGCCATGCCCCTCCCCGGCGTAGGCGCCCGATTCGGGTTCAAAGGGCTCACGCACTTCTTGAACGGTCAGGTGCATCTGGCGCAGCATGTCGGCCAGCACGTGGTCGGGTTCGATTTTGAGGTGATCGGGTTGTAGCTCAATGGGCACGTGGCGGTTGCCGAGGTGGTAGGCCGCGCGTACCAAGTCAAACGGGCTGCCGTGTTCGCTGCAAGGGGTGATGCGCAGTACCGCTTGGGGTGCCGCCTCCACCCGCAACAAACCGCCGTCTTGGGTAAGCAGCACGTCGCCGCCGCGCACCACCGTGCCCCGCGGCAAAAACACACCCACGTTGCGGCCTTCGGAGTCGGTGGCGTCGAAGCGGCTTTTTTGGCGGACGTCCCAGTCCAGCCGCAACACAGGGGCGCGCCGCACCAGCGCGGGCGCCAACCCTTGCCCCTGGGCGATGCGTTTGGTGGCGTGGATCATGGGTTCAAAACAGGAAATAGCGTTGGGCCATGGGCAGCACCGTGGCCGGCTCGCAAGTGAGCAATTGGCCGTCGGCTCGCACCGCGTAAGTCTGGGCGTCGATCTCCATGCGGGGCAGGTAGGCGTTGTGGACCATGTGCTGTTTCTGCACGCCCCGGTTGCCCCGGCTGACCGCCAGTTGTTTGCGCAGGCCAAACGCCGCACCCACACCACGGTCCATGGCGGCTTGCGACACAAAGGTCAACGAGGTGCGGGCGGTAGCGCCGCCAAACGCCCCGAACATGGGCCGGTAGTGCACCGGCTGCGGGGTGGGGATGGAGGCGTTGGGGTCGCCCATGGCAGCAAAAGCGATCAGGCCGCCTTTGATGATGAGCGAGGGCTTGACGCCGAACATCGCCGGTTTCCAGATGACCAGGTCGGCCCACTTGCCCGCTTCCACGCTGCCCACCTCGTGGGCGATGCCGTGGGCGATGGCTGGGTTGATGGTGTACTTGGCCACGTAGCGTTTGACGCGGAAGTTGTCGTGGCGGCTGGGGTCTTCGGGCAAAGAACCGCGTTGTACCTTCATTTTGTGCGCGGTTTGCCAGGTGCGCAGCACCACCTCGCCCACCCGGCCCATGGCCTGGCTGTCGCTGCTCATCATGCTGATGGCGCCCAGGTCGTGCAGCACGTCTTCGGCGGCGATGGTCTCCCGGCGGATGCGGCTTTCGGCGAAGGCCAGGTCTTCTGGGATGGCAGGGTCCAGGTGGTGGCAGACCATGAGCATGTCCACGTGCTCGTCCAGGGTGTTCACCGTGTAGGGCATGGTGGGGTTGGTGGACGAGGGCAAAAAGTGCGCTTCACCCACCACCTTCAAGATGTCGGGGGCGTGCCCGCCGCCCGCGCCCTCGGTGTGGAAGGCGCACAGGGTGCGCCCTTTGGTGGCCGCGATGGTGTCTTCCACAAAGCCCGATTCGTTCAGGGTGTCGGAGTGGATGGCCACCTGGATGTCGGTGGCGTCCGCCACGTCCAGGCAGTTGTTGATGGCCGAGGGGGTGGTGCCCCAGTCTTCGTGCAGTTTCAGGCCGATCACGCCGGCATCGATTTGCTCGTGCAAGGCGGCGGGCAGGGTGGTGTTGCCTTTGCCAAAAAAGCCCAGGTTCATGGGAAAGGCATCGGCGGCTTGCAGCATGCGCTCGATGTTCCAGGGCCCGGGTGTGCAGGTGGTGGCAAAAGTGCCCGTGGCGGGGCCGGTGCCGCCGCCCAACATGGTCGTGACGCCCGAGCACAGCGCCTCTTCAATCTGCTGTGGCGAGATGAAGTGGATGTGGCAGTCTATGCCCCCGGCCGTGACCACCATGCCTTCGCACGCGATGATTTCGGTGCCTGGCCCAATGATGATGTCCACCCCCGGTTGGGTGTCGGGGTTGCCCGCTTTGCCGATGCGTTCGATGCGCCCGTTTTTGAGGCCGATGTCGGCTTTCACTATGCCGGTGTGGTCGATGATGACCGCGTTGGTCAGCACACAATCCACCGCACCCTCGGCCCGGGTGCGTTGGCTTTGGGCCATGCCGTCGCGTATGGTTTTACCGCCGCCAAATTTGACCTCTTCGCCGTAACCACCGGCCACTAGGGTGTGGTCTTTTTCGATCTCGATGACGAGTTCGGTGTCGGCCAAGCGCAGGCGGTCGCCCACGGTGGGGCCGAACATGTCGG
>JBEBBB010000427.1:0-6191 GCA_041158605.1 Pseudomonadota bacterium | reverse complement strand
CCAACGGTGAACAAGCGCCCAGTGTTGGGGGAGACCGCAGGCGCAACCCCCTCCCGGGTGCCTTGCACCAGCAAATCACCCGTGCCCAAGTCCACCGCAAAGTTGGTGGTGATTTTGTCGTCTTTGGTGTTGTAGGTGTAGCCTGCAGCCGCCACCCGGGGGCGCACACCAGCGTTTTTATCCTGCTTGTCAAACTGCAAATCGGGGTCCGAGCTCGCCAAAGCCCCTGTGTCGGGGTGCAAACGCCAGTTTTGGCCTTGGTCGCTGACCACCCGGATCCGATCAACGGTGGGGTTGAAGTCCATGCCAAACAACTGGCCGCGCAAACCCGGCAGAGCCGCACCCACGGGTTTGAGCGCCCCTGTACCCGTGTCGACCGTGTACAAACGCCCCACGCTGCTCAAGGCATACAACACCCCTCGGGCCACCCGAAAATCCATCCCCACAATGGACTCACCCGCAGCCAGGCCCGTCAGGGGTTTGCGGTCCAGCAGTCGTTGGGGTTGTCCGCCATTGAACTTGATCAGTTGGTGGCCTTCGGTGACAGCCCACACCGTTTGAGGCGTGGTTGGCCCCAAGGGCTCTACCGAGGCACAACCAGCCAACACAGCGGCTGCCCCCAACACAAAGGTCCAGAGAGCGCGTGGGGATGCAAAGCGTTGGATCATGGCTGGAATTCCCTTTTGGTGATGAATTTCAATTTCTAACACAGTGTGCCATAAGGACCACACTTATATAAGTGCATGGTTGTAAGACCGCAATCCGGTCAAATCCAGTACCCGCAACCCCCCGTAGTCCACCCGAATCAAACCGGCATCCTCTAAGGTGGTCAGTGCCTCGTTGACCCGCTGCCTGGACAAGCCCACCAGGTAGGCCAGTTCTTGCTGGGTGATGCGCAAAACCTGCCCCACCCCAGGAAACAACACCGGGTGAAACAGGTTCGCCACACTGCGCGCAACCCGCACATCGGGATCGGTTATCCGGTCGATTTCCCGGGCGGCGATGAACTGACCCAGCCGCTCGTTGAGCTGGTTCATCACAAACCGGTTGAACCCTATCGAGCCATCCAACATGGCGTGGAACACGTCCACGGGCAAACCCACCACCAGGCTTTTGCGCAAAGCCTGGATGTTGTAGCGGTAGGTTTCCCGCTTCAGTGCCGTGCCCTCTCCAAACCAGCCCCCGGGGGCCACGCCAGTGAACGTCATGATGGGCCCCAAACTGTCGTCGTTGCTCATTTTGAGCAAACCCTCTAGCACACCAAACCAATAAGTGGCCGGGCGGCCTATCCGGCAAATGAAATCACCGGGCATGGCCTGGGTCACGATCAAGGCACCACAAGCCCAGGCACGGTCGCTGTCGCTGAGGTTTTTCATCCAGGGTATGTTGTCCACCTCAGCAGGCGTGAGGGCGCGGGCGCGTTGCCGCAGCGTGTTGGGAACCTGGACCAACGGACACCTCCTAACGTACATCCTAGGGAAAGCCCCAGGGAGTGACTACCCTAGATTGTCGTCGCAAGGACAACATGACGTCAAACTGTAGACGTAAAGTCCGCACAGAGCCAACCCCATGTGGGTTACACCCCCAGCCCGACCAACGGCACAGGAGACACGATGCGGACCACCTTTCCCAAGCTGCTGCTGGACCACGCGGCCCACCGCCCGCAAGCACCAGCGCTGCGCGAGAAAGCTTACGGCATATGGCAAACCACCGATTGGTTGACCCTGCGCAACCAGGTGCGCGATCTGGCCTGCGGCTTGCACCAGCTGGGCCTGCGGCGGGGTGAACACCTGATTGTGGTGGGTGCCAACCGACCCAAGCTCTACGCCACCATGCTAGCGGCCCAGTCCTTGGGGGCCATACCGGTCCCCTTGTACCAAGATGCAGCCGCGGCGGAGTGCGTTTTCCCGATCAACAACGCCGAAGTTCGGTTTGCGGTGGTCGAAGACCAAGAGCAGGTCGACAAGATGCTCGAAATCCGGGCCCAGTGCCCCCAACTGGCGCACGTCCTGTTTGATGACCCCCGGGGCCTGCGCAACTACGATGAACCCGGCCTGGCGGGTTTGGCAGAAGTGGCGGCCACAGGGCAGGTCTACCACCAAGAACATCCCGCCTTTTTCCAAGAGCAGGTCAACCAAGTCCAGCCCGACGATATCGCAGCGATGTTTTTCACATCGGGCACCACAGGCAACCCCAAAGGGGTGGTGCACTCCCACCACACCCTCATCAACCGCGCCGATGTGGGCGCGCGTTTTGACAAACTGACCCACCAAGAGGAGGTCTTGGCCTACCTGCCCCCGGCTTGGATCGGCCAGAACATTTTCAGTTATGCCCAATGGTTGGCATGTGGTTATGTGGTGAACTGCCCGGAGTCCGCCAGCACCGTCACCATCGATTTAAAAGAGGTGGGCCCCACTTATTACTTTGCCCCCCCCAGGGTGTTTGAAGGCCTGCTCACCAGCGTGATGATCCGCATGGAAGACGCGGGCGCCCTCAAAAGAAACCTGTTTCAACGCCTGATGGCGGTGGCCAAACGGGTGGGACCCACTTTGATGGATGGCAAACCCGTGGGGCTCTGGGACCGGTTGTTTTACAGCCTTGGTGACATGTTGGTGTATGGCCCCCTGCGCAACAACCTGGGGTTCTCGAGGGTTCGGGTGGCCTACACCGCCGGCGAAGCCATAGGCCCTGACTTGTTTGCTTTTTACCGGTCTATAGGCATCAACCTCAAACAGTTGTACGGCTCCACCGAAACAGCGGTTTTTGTGTGCCTGCAACCCGACAACGACGTCCGTTCCGACACGGTGGGCGTGCCGTGTGAAGGGGTGGAAATCAAGTTGGCCGATAACGGTGAGATCTTGGTGCGTTCTCCGGGCTTGCTCAAGGGGTATTACAAAAACCCCCAAGCCACCGCAGAGGTTTTGACCGCAGACGGCTGGTACCACACCAGCGACGCCGGGTTTATCGACGCATCCGGCCAACTCAAGATCATCGACCGCGTGAAAGATGTGGGTCGCATTTCCGGGGGACCGAACGATGGCGCCATGTTTGCGCCGAAGTATGTGGAGAACAAACTGAAGTTCTTTTCACACATCAAAGAAGCCGTGGCTTTTGGTGACGGGCGTGACCGGGTTTGTGTGATGGTGAACATCGATTTTGACGCGGTGGGCAACTGGGCCGAGCGCCGCAACCTGCCTTACGCAGGCTACACCGATTTGGCACAAAAATCCGAGGTGTATGGCTTGATCAAAGCCTGCGTTGAACAGGTCAACGCCGATCTGAGCCGTGACACCTTGTTGGCAGGCAGCCAAATCAGCCGGTTTTTGGTGTTGCACAAAGAACTGGACGCCGATGATGGCGAGTTGACCCGCACCAACAAAGTCCGTCGGGGGTTTATCGCCGACAAATACGCGGTGTTGGTAGACGCCCTCTACAACGGCTTGAGCGAACAATACATCGAGACCCAGGTCAAGTTTGAAGATGGCCGTGTGGGCAAGGTCAGCGCCACACTCAAACTCGAAGACACCACCACCTACCCCTCTATTCAACAGGCGGCCTGAGCCTCCAGCGAACGGAAACGATACCCATGGCCTCCAAAAAAATTGGTGACGTGATCCTGGATGTGCAAAACATCAGCTTGCGGTTTGGTGGCGTCAAGGCCCTGACCGACATCTCTTTTAACGTCAAAGAGCATGAAATCCGTTCCATCATTGGCCCGAACGGTGCCGGCAAAAGCTCCATGCTCAACTGCATCAACGGCGTTTATTCCCCACAGGAGGGCAGCATCACTTTCCGGGGACAAACGTTCAAACACATGAACAGCCGCCAGGTTGCCGAGATGGGTATCGCCCGGACCTTTCAAAACCTGGCGCTGTTCAAAGGCATGAGCGTGATCGACAACATCATGACCGGCCGCAACCTCCACATCAAAAGCAACTTGTTGATGCAAGCACTGCGCATAGGCCCAGCGGAACGCGAGGAAGTGGCCCACCGGGAAAAGGTTGAACACATCATCGACTTTTTGGAAATACAGGCCTTCCGCAAAACCCCAGTGGGGCAATTGCCGTACGGCCTACAAAAGCGGGTGGACCTGGGCCGTGCCTTGGCCATGGAGCCCCAGGTGCTCTTGCTCGACGAACCCATGGCCGGCATGAACGTTGAAGAAAAACAAGACATGTGCCGCTTCATCCTGGATGTGAACGATGAATTTGGCACAACCATCGTCCTGATTGAGCATGACATGGGCGTGGTGATGGACATCTCAGACCGTGTGGTGGTGCTGGACTACGGCAAAAAAATTGGCGATGGGCCTCCCGATGAAGTCCGCCAGAACGAGGAAGTGATCAGCGCCTATCTGGGCACCAGCCACTGAGGAAACGCATATGGCATTTTTTCTAGAAACCTTGTTTGGCGGCTTGATGGCCGGCATGTTGTACGCCCTGGTCGCCTTGGGTTTTGTGCTGATCTTCAAAGCGTCGGGGGTGTTCAACTTCGCGCAGGGTGCCATGGTGTTGTTCGCCGCTTTGGCCATGGCGCGTTTTGCCGAATGGGTGCCTGGTTGGTTGGGCATAGACAACAAATGGCTGGCGAACACCGTGGCTTTTGGTTTGGCAGCAGCCTGTATGTTTGCCCTGGCGTGGCTGATCGAACGGCTGGTGTTGCGCCACCTGGTCAACCAAGAAGGCGTTACCCTGTTGATGGCCACATTGGGCATCACGTACTTCCTGGACGGCCTGGGTCAAACCATTTTTGGCAGCGAGATCTACCAGATCGATGTGGGCATGCCCAAAGAGCCGGTATTTGTGCTGGGCGGTGTTTTTGAAGGCGGCATCTTGATCAGCCAGGAAGACGTGATCGCTGCGGTGGTGGCGGCGTGTTTGGTGGCGGGTTTGTCTTTGTTCTTTCAAAAAACCAGCACCGGCAGGGCCTTGCGCGCTGTGGCCGACGACCACCAAGCCGCCCAGTCCATAGGCATTCCCCTGAACCGCATCTGGGTGATTGTGTGGTGCGTGGCCGGCATCACGGCCCTGGTGGCCGGCATCATCTGGGGCTCCAAGTTGGGTGTGCAGTTCTCACTGACCACCGTGGCCCTGCGGGCCCTGCCCGTCATCATTCTGGGCGGCCTGACCTCGGTGCCGGGCGCCATCATTGGCGGGCTGATCATCGGCGTGGGTGAAAAACTCTCCGAGGTCTACCTGGGTCCTATGGTCGGCGGAGGCATCGAAATATGGTTCGCCTACGTGCTGGCCCTGGTGTTCCTGCTGTTTCGGCCACAAGGGCTGTTCGGCGAAAAAATCATTGACCGCGTGTAAAGGAATCTGCAATGTTCTACAGAGAAAACGGTCAGTTCAAAACGTCGTACCGGTCTGATCAACAAATATTCCCAATTGCACAAGACCGCTGGGCGGTGGCTGCCATCGTGTTGTTCGCCGCCGTGGGGGTACCGCTGCTGGCCGACGAATACCTGTTTCGCGCCATTCTGATACCGTTCCTGATCCTGGCATTGGCCGCCATCGGTGTGAACATTTTGGTGGGCTATTGTGGTCAGATCTCATTGGGATCGGGCGCCTTCATGGCTGTGGGGGCCTATATGGCCTACAACACCTACATCCGTATCGACGGCATGCCATTGATCGTTGCTCTGCTGTCAGGCGGCTTTTTTGCTACGTTGGTGGGTATGTTTTTTGGCATCCCGAGTTTGCGGGTCAAAGGCTTGTATCTGGCGGTGGCCACCTTGGCCGCACAGTTCTTTTGTGACTGGGCGTTTGCCCGCATCGGCTGGTTTACCAACAACAACTCCTCTGGTTCGGTGGCCGTTGCAGGCCTGGAGGTGCTGGGCTGGTCCATCAACACCCCCACCGAAAAGTACCTGTTTTGTTTGGCTTTTTTGGTGGTGTTTGGTGTGTTGGCCAAAAACCTGGTTCGCTCGGCCATAGGCCGCGAATGGATGGCCATCCGTGACATGGACGTGGCCGCGGCGGTGATTGGCATCCGGCCCATGTACGCCAAGTTGAGTGCTTTTGCCGTGAGCTCGTTCATCATCGGTGTGGCTGGGGCTTTGTGGGGCTTTGTCCACCTGGGCTCCTGGGAACCGGCCGCTTTTTCGATAGATCGCTCGTTTCAGCGTTTGTTAATGGTGATCATTTGCGGCAAGGGCTCAAAAATTGGCAGCTTTTTTGGCGCCCCCGTTA
>JBEBBB010000426.1:0-4292 GCA_041158605.1 Pseudomonadota bacterium | reverse complement strand
CCAACAAGGCTTGAAGCGCTTGGGGGCATGGCCCCACCGCGTTGGCGTTGCTGGAAAAATCCCAACGGGCTGGGCCCTGGGCACCTGGCCCACCATGGACACGCGAGTTCATACCAAGGCCCCCAGGCACACCACAACCGCCAGGGCGCCCAGCAGGGCCACCACCTGGCCACAGCACTGCAGTGCCCGCAGCGTATCGGCGGCCCCGGGCGCTCGCCCCGGGCTGTTCAAGTCGTACACGCCAGGTTTGCCCAAACGGATGCCCAGGCCTAGCGCCAAGGCACCCATGGGCCAGCCACCGTTGGGCGAAGGCGTGAGGCGTGCTTGTTGGGCCACCAAACGCCACGGGGTACTCCGGAACCATGGTTGCGACTTGGTCGGCTGGCGCCAAAACACCAACAAGCCGATCAGCGCGGCTGTGAGGCGCGCCGGCAACCAAGACAGGGCATCGTCGACACGCGCGGCCCACTTACCTGCCCAGGCCCAATCCCGCCCACCCCTAGGGCCGGGGTAACCCCACATGGCATCGGCCGTGTTGGCAAACCGGTACAACAGTGCACCGGGCAGACCCGCCACGACAAACCAAAACAACGGCGCCACCACCGAGTCGTTCAAGTTTTCGGCCAAGGTTGAAACGGCCGCTTCACGCACTTGCGTGTCGGTCAAAGCCGAGACGTCACGGCTGACCAAACGCGCGACGCGTTGGCGGCCTTCTTCAAGCGATACCGCCAGGGCGGTTTCTACGGAAGCCACCTCGTCGCGCAACATCCGCCAAGCCAACAAGGGTTTCAGTGCCAAGCCCAACACCACCGCTTGCCACAGCGCAGGCCAAGGGTGGATCCACGCTTCGCACCACACCCCCAAACCCACGACCACACCAGCCCCCCACAACCAACCCAGCGCACCCCTTGCAAACGCTGCGGAAGCCCTGTGGGCTTGCCCCTCCAGGGGAGCAGCCCAGCGCCCAGCGGCACCCAAGTAAAAGCCCATCACCACCACTGGGTGGACCACTGCAGGTGGTTCACCCCACACCCAGTCCCACGCCAATGCCAAGAGCACGGCGCCAGCCAGGACGGCGGTATCTGGTGTCGGCATCTCAGTCCTCGATGCCACGTTGCGCGGGTATACCCGCGTTGAACGCGTGTTTGATTTTTCCCATCTCGGTCACGGTGTCTGCCAACTCGACAATTTCAGGTGGGCAGCGGCGACCGGTCAAACACACGTGCACATGGGTGGGTCTGTTTTTCAGGGTGTCCAGGACCCCATCAAGGGGCAGCCAACCGTAAATCAAGGGGTAGGTGATTTCGTCCAAGACCACCAGAAAATGCGCACCAGCCAGAATCGTGTCCCGAGCTTTGGCCCATCCATCCCGGGCCAGTTGTGCCGAGTGTTCCAAGTCCTGGCTTTTCCAGCTGAAACCGTCACCCAAACCCTCGATAGGGATACCGATTTGTTCAAACATCCGGTGTTCGCCAAACCGCGCCGTGGGCACTTTCATGAACTGGTAAATTTTCACCGCTTTGCCCCGGCCATGGGCCCTCAACGCCAGCCCAAAGGCAGCGGTGCTTTTGCCTTTGCCGTCGCCGGTGTTGACAATCACAAGGCCCCGGCGCTCGCCCTCGGCTTTTTCGTAGGGCTTTTCGGAGGGGGGTGTTTCGATCTGCATGTTCAGACACTCCTGGTTTGGGGCAAAGGCAGAGCAACCCACTGGTCTTCCAGGGGTCGGACCGCTATGCGGTGCTCAAACACCGCTTCCAGCGCACGGTGCGTGGCCGCGTCGGCACACGGTCCTTGGTGCATGACCCGTCCATTGGCCATGACCACCAACTCATCGGCGTGCAAAGCCATCCCGACCTCATGCAACACGCTGACCACGGTTTTCCCACCACGCACCAAGGTTTGAACCAGGTCCAGCCAATCGGCTTGGTGGGGCGGATCCAAGTTGGCCAAAGGCTCGTCCATCAACAAGACTTGCGCCTCAACGGCCAGGGCACGGGCCAACAACACCCGCTGCCGCTCACCGCCCGACAACTGGCCCAGCACCCGGTCCCGCCACGCCCAGGCCTGGGTCGCCCGCAGTGCCTGTTCCACCGCAGTGCGGTCTTGCGCGTTGGGGGCGCTCAACCAGGGTTGGTGCGGCAACCGACCGAGCATGGCCACATCCCACACCGTGAGATCGTCCACACTGGTTTCGTTTTGTCCCAACCAAGACAGGTTTTGTGCCCGCTCCCGGTGGGCCCAATCGCCCAAGGAACGTTCCAACAGGCACACACGGCCACTGTGGGGCAACAAACCCGCGAGGGCCTTGAGCAGGGTGGACTTGCCGGCTCCATTGGGCCCGACGATGCTGGTCCAACGGGCCCGGGGCAAAACCAAATCGATACCGTGCAAGGTGTCGGTCGGCCCCAATCGGACCCGCAAAGCGTGGGTTTCAAGGGCAACGGAGGGGGTGGAGGGGTGGGGTTTCACAAACCGCTCGCTTTCGACACCCGCGTGCTGTGCCGCATCAACCACAACAAATAACCGCCGCCCAAAACCGCGGTCAACACACCCACGGGCAGTTCTTGGGGCGCGATCAACCAGCGGGCCAGGGTGTCGGCGCCCATCAGCAGCGCCCCACCCAAACCACTGGCCAGCAACATCAACCGGGCGCTGGTGGTCTTGACCATGGCGCGCACCAAGTGGGGAGCGGCCAGGCCCACAAAAGCGATCAAACCGGTTTGGGCCACAGCGGTCCCGGTGGCCAAAGCCAACACGGCCACCAAGGCGGCGCGCATGGGTGCCAGTGGCAAACCCAAACTCAAAGCGGTGGCGTCACCCAGGCTCAGACCGTCCAACACACGCGCCAGCAACCCCGCAGCCAGAGCACAACACAACCACACACCGGCCATCAAGGCGGTGGACGTCCACCCCACAAAACTGGTAGAGCCCAGCATAAAGGCTTGCATGGCCTGCAAGGACTCTGGCGAAAAAAGGAGCACCAAGTGGGTCATGGCTCCCAACACCACCCCAACCACCACCCCCGCCAACAACAGGCGCAGGGTGTGTTGAACACCCCGCGACAACACCAAGGTCAACAACACCGCGAACACCGCACCGGCAAATGCCGCCCCTGTCAGTCCCAATCGCACCCAGACGCTGCTGGAAAACACACTCACCGCCACGCCGCTGTTCATCATGCTGGCACCCAACATACCCCCGCCCCCGCCCATGGCAGCCAGTGCCATGGCAACCCCCAAGGAGGCCCCCGACGCGCTGCCAAGCAGGTATGGGTCGGCCAGCGGGTTGCGAAACAAGCCCTGGGCCACCGCACCGGCCAAGCCCAACAGCGCCCCCGCACACCAAGCACCCCAGGTGCGCGGCAACCGGATCTCCCACACAATTTGTTGTGCCATGGCGGTGGCTGCGGGGTCGGTTTGTGGCGACCACAAGGGGCCCACCAGGTTTTCAAACCCGGTGCTGCCCACGCAGACACCCAACGCCGACAACAGCACCGCTGCCAGCAGCAGGGCAGCCAACAAGCCATTGGCGCGGTGGGTGTTCATGGGCGTGCCTTCCCTTTGGTCGGAGTGCCCACACGGGGGGCCTTTTCCGCCAGGCACCGGGCCATCAGGCGAGCCCCCTCTGCCATGCGGGGGCCAGGCCGCACCAAGGTATCGGACTCGGCAGCGGGAAACACACAGAGGTGTTGGCCACGCATGGCACGCAGGTTGTGCCAGCCGGGGCGTTGCATCATGCCGTCCACACTGCGTTGCCCCACCATGACCAGGTCTGGGTCGGCCCGCACGATGTACTCGGGGTTGAGTTTGGGAAACGGCCCCAACCCAAGCGGCACAATGTTGCGCGCACCCAGGCGGGACAAGGTTTCACCAATAAACGAGCCTTCACCAGCGGCGTAAGGCCCCGGGTTGACCTCAAAATAAACCCGGGTGCCTTTGACACTGGGCGGCAGCGATTGCGCCGCGGCCATCACCCCAGCATCGATCGCACGCCAGATGCGGTGGGCATCGGCCACTTCCAGCAACTGCCCCAGTTTGAGCAACACGCGCTGCACATCCGCATGGGTTTTGGGCTCCAGCGCCACCACCCGCACCCCCAAGGCGCGCAGCCGGTCGGCCGCACGGGACGATGTGGCCATCAACACCACATCGGGGCGCAGCGCCACAATTTGTTCGATGTTGGGATCCAAACCACCTCCCACACGGGGCAGGTTTTTCAGCGCGTCGGGCCAGTTGGTGTAACGGTCCACACCCACCAAGCGGTGACACAACCCGAGCTCGCAAACCGTTTCG
>JBEBBB010000425.1:0-2884 GCA_041158605.1 Pseudomonadota bacterium | reverse complement strand
AAGGCGATGGGCAAGGTCAGTCCGGTGATAACAGTGGAACGCCAGGAGTTCAAAAACAGAAACACGATCAGCACCGTGAGAATCGCCCCTTCGATCAGGGTCTGGCGCACGTTGTTGACCGACACGCGGATGGGCCGCGAGCTGTCGGCAATGGGCTCCAACCGCACGCCGGGGGGTAGCTGGGCTTTGAGCTGCTCCAGGGTGGCCTTGAGGCCGTCGGTCACCGCGATGGTGTTTTCGTCCTGGGCCTTTTGCACCTGCAACAGCAAGGTGCGCTGGCCGTTGTACAGGGCCAGGCTGTCGATCTCTTCGGGGCCATCCACCACACGCGCCACCTGGGACAGGCGGATGGGGCTGCCGCCCTTGCGGGCCACGATCAATTGGCCCAGGTCGGCCGGGTTGCGGGCCCGGGACAAAACCTGCACCACCCGCTCGCGGTCGGTGGACTGCAAGGTGCCCACCGGCAGGTCCTGGTTGTCGTTGCGCACCGCAGTCACCACCTGGTCGGGGGTCACCCCCAGGGCCTCCATGGCACGCGGGTTGAGCTCGATATTGACCTCGCGGCGGGTGCCGCCCACCAAGGTGACAGAGCCCACACCCCGGACGTTTTCAAGCCGCTTTTTCAAGGTTTGTTCGGCCCAGGTGGTGAGCTCCACCGCAGAGAGGGCCTGACCCGCCGCCCCGCCGGGCAACACCGCCACCGACCACACGGCCCGGCTGGCCGGATCGAAACGCAACACCCGGGGCTCTTTGACCTCGGTGCGGAAGCTGGGCCGCAAAATGCCGATCTTTTCGCGCACATCGTCGGCGGCCTTGCGGCCATCGACATGCAGCTGGAACTCCACGATCACCACCGAGGTGCCCTCGTAGCTGCGCGAGGTGAGCGTGTTCACGCCTGAAATCGCGTTCAGCGATTCCTCGACCTTTTTGGTGACCTCGGACTCCACAATTTCGGGGGACGCACCCGGGTATTCGGTGGTGACCACGACCACCGGGAAGTCGATGTTGGGGAATTGATCCACCTGGAGGCGCTGGAATGAAAACAGGCCAAGCACCACAAAGGCCAACATGACCATGGTGGCAAAAACAGGGTTGCGCAGCGAAACTTGGGTGAACCACATGGCGGTGTACCGGTTGCTGGCTTATTGGGGCAGGCGAACGGCCGTGCCGTCGCGGACCAACCCGGCCTCGGCGCGCAGCACCGGTGTGCCCTCGGGCAAACCGTCCAGCGCGACCATGGTTTGGCCCTGGTGCTGGCCCTGCCCCAGGGTTTTGAGCGGCCAGTGCCGCACCGCACCGTTTTGCACCACCTGCAAATAGGGTTGTGGTTTGTCGTTGCGGACCGCCGACACCGGTACCGCCACGGCGTCCAGTTGGCCGACCACCACCTGCCCTTGGGCGAACAGGCCCTGGCGCAGGCCGGGCACAGCGGCCACCTGCACGTACACCAACACGTTGCGGCTGCCCGCCTGCACCGTGGGGTTGCTGCGGGCCACGCGGCCAGAGACCGGCTGGGCCAGGCCCTCCACCTGCAAGGTCACCGGCTGGCCCACCCGAACCAGGGCCGCGTCGGCGGGGGCCAAGGCCACTTCCACCTCAAAAGCAGACAGGTCCACCAACTCCAGCACCCGGGTGTCCAAGGCGACACGCTCGCCGTTTTGAACCAAACGCGCCGACACCTGACCGGTGATGGGGGCGCGCAAGGTGGTGTCGGCCAGGGCTTTGCGGGCGATGTCCAACGCCGCCTGGGCGGCCTGGTGGTTGGCTTCGGCCGCCGCCAGGTTGGCCGACGTGGTGTCCAGGGCGGTGGGAGAGATAAACCCTTGCCCCACCAAGGCCTGGTTGTTCTCTTGGGCCCGCCGGGCGACCCGAACCTGGGCCAGCGCCGATTGGGCCTGTTGGTCGGCTTGGCGCACACGCGCTTCGGCTTCGGTGCTGTCGATCCGGGCAACCACCTCACCGGCTTTGACCCCATCCCCTTCGCGTTTGACCAGCCCCTGCAACTCGCCCGCCACTTTGGCCTTAACGGCTGCGGTCTGCAAAGCTTTGAGGCCCCCCGAAACAGGAACCACCCGCTCCAGTGGCAGCTTGGACAAGGTCACCGTGTCTTGGGGCGACAACTGGTACACCGGGGCCTGCTGGGCGCTGGTGGCCGCTTGGCTGGCCGCCGTTTGCTGGGCTTGGCGTTTGCCCAAGGCCCGCAACACGCCCAGAGCGACAGCCAACACAACCACAGCCAGCAAAAGCCAGCTTTTCCAGGAAAAACGCTTGGAAGATGACATGGGTAGGGGGTATTTACTGACCAATTGGTTAGCAATATAGCGCAGCTGTGCAAAGGGCTTGTAAACGACCGGCACTTGGCGAGACAGGCACATGAAGGCCAATGGGGTTAACATATTCGGAGGGCGAGGTGCCCGCAAAGGCAATGGGTATGGTTGATCGCGCTGGTGACGATCTGGTTTTTGTTGAAGAAGACTCGGCGGTTGAACCGGCTTGCGCCAAACCCTGGCGGGTGTTGGTGGTTGACGACGACGAAGATGTTCACGCCGCCACCCGGTTCGCCTTGGCCCGCACCCTGGTTTTGCACCGCCCATTGGAGCTTTTGCACGCTCACTCGTCCCAACAGGCGCTCAGTTTGTTACGAGACGAGCCCGACATCGCGGTCATCCTGCTGGACGTGGTCATGGAAACGCCTGATGCCGGGTTGCAGACCATAGATGCCATCCGCAATGGCCTGAAGTTGGCCAACACTCGGATCATTTTGCGCACGGGCCAGCCGGGCCATGCCCCGGAAGAAGACACCATCACCCGTTACGACATCAACGACTACAAAACCAAAAGCGAGCTGACCCAGAACAAGTTGTTCACGGCTTTGACCGCAGCC
>JBEBBB010000424.1:0-13755 GCA_041158605.1 Pseudomonadota bacterium | reverse complement strand
AAGACCTGGGTTGGACCCAGCGTTACCCCACCAAAGCCCTGTTCCCGATGATGGCACTGGTCAAACACGTGCGCGAGAGCGACCTGTCCGCGTTCCAGGCACCGCTGCTGGTGCTCTATGCGACAGGCGACCAGACCGTGGACCCGGCTGAAACCGAGCGCTTGTTCCCTCGCGTGGGCAGTTCCATCAAGGTGCTGGAGAAGATCACTTACAGCGAGGCCCAAGGCCAGCACGTGCTCGCCGGCGACATCCGGGCGCCCAAGGCCACCGCGCCCATGGCCCAGCGCGTGGTGAGCTGGGTGCTAAGCCTGCCGCAACCTTGAACGCTACCCCCGGTCCTGCAGCGCCCTACAATCGCCCCAACGGAGCCCCGAATGAGCATCAAAAGCGACAAGTGGATACGCCGCATGGCGGAACAGCACGGCATGATCGAGCCGTTCGAGCCTGGCCAGGTGCGCCAAGCTGATGGTCAAAAAATCATCAGCTACGGCACCAGCAGTTACGGTTACGACATCCGCTGCGCACCCGAGTTCAAGGTGTTCACCAACATCCACAGCACGGTGGTTGACCCGAAAAATTTCGATGAAAAAAGTTTTGTCGATTTTCATGGTGACCACTGCATCATCCCGCCCAACAGCTTCGCGCTGGCCCGCACGGTCGAGTACTTCCGCATACCGCGCAACGTTTTGACGATATGCCTGGGCAAAAGCACCTACGCCCGTTGCGGCATCATCGTGAACGTAACCCCCTTTGAGCCCGAGTGGGAAGGGTATGTCACGCTGGAGTTCAGCAACACCACGCCCTTGCCCGCCAAAATTTACGCGGGTGAGGGGTGCGCTCAGGTCCTGTTTTTTGAGAGCGATGAGGTGTGTGAAGTGTCTTACAAAGACCGTGGCGGCAAGTACCAAGGCCAACACGGCGTGACCTTGCCCCGCGCCTGACCCCGGTCAGCCGCGCTGCTGGCGCCCTGGCAGCAGCACGGTGGCAATGGCCACCACCACACACAAGGCCGCCACCCCGTCCTGCCAGTGTGGTGATTCACCCGCCAGCACCGTGGCGCTGCCAGCGCCAATCAGGGGGATGGCCATCACGCTCATCGCGCTGGTGGTGGGGGGCAGGTGGCGGGCCAGCGAAAACCAGATGATCTGGGCGTAGCCGTAGTTCAAAAACACCGAATAGGACAGCAAGCCCCACATGCGGGGGCTGAAGTGCCAAGTAGGCCAGGGTTCGAACACCAGGGCCAACACCCACAACACCCCGCTGGTCAGACCCATCATCCACACCGTCAGGGCTTCGACGGGCAAGGTCAGGTGGGCCCGGCGCATCCACAAGGTGCCCAAAGCCCAGCTCATGGCTGCCGCCAGCATCACCCCCACCCCCACCGGGCGGCCACTCAGGTTGGTCCATTCGTCGCTCAACAGCAGCGCCACGGCCAGCACCACGGCCCCGGTCGCGAGCACCGAGCGCCGGGTGAGCGGGTTTTTAAAAAACCAAGCACCCAACAGCACGGTCCAGACCGGCATGGTGAAGCCCAAGATGGCCGCGCGCCCTGACGCGAGGGCCTGCACCCCAAAAATGGCCAGGGTGTGCCAACCCAGCACATTGGGGAGCGCCAAGGTGACGATGCTGCGCCATTCGGTGCGCGCGGGCCTGAGCCGTATGCCCCGGTGGTGAAACAACAGGGCCAGTGACAAGGCCCCGCCGGTCATGGTCAGCGCCCGGAAAAAAAGTGGGCTGAGCTCTTGCAACGAGAGCTTCATCACGGGCCAGTTGACGCCCCACATCAGGGTCAGGGCCAGCAAGGCCCAGCGTTGGTTGGTGGTCAGCATGTCAAACCCACAAGACCTTTAAAAAACACATATGTGATGTTGAAATCCACATGCTGATTTCGTATTGATTACCTGCCGATCGGTTGGCATGATGCAACACAGGTTCTGACAACCAAACAGGAGACAGACATGGGTGTATCCCCCGAGCATACCGGGACGGGTGGCGCTGCGCGCCGCATCGATGTGGCCATTGTGGGCGCGGGTTTTGGGGGCATGTACGCCGTGTACAAGTTCCGCGAGATGGGTCTCAACATCCAAGGCTTTGAGGCCGGTGGGGACGTGGGGGGCGTCTGGTACTGGAACCGCTACCCTGGCGCTCGGGTGGACTTGCCCAGCATCGACTACAGCTTTTCGTTTTCCCCCGAAATCGAGCAGGAATGGACGTGGTCCGAGCAGTTCGCCGCCCAGCCCGAGTTGCTGCGCTACATCAACTTTGTGGCCGACCGCCTGGACCTGCGCAAACACATCCAGTTCAACACCCGCGTGACCAGCGCGGTGTGGTCCGAGGACCGCGGCCTCTGGTTGGTGACCACCAACAAAGGTGAGGTGTTTGAAGCCACCTACTGCATCATGGCCACGGGCCCCCTGTCGGTCCCGCGCGACCCCGACATTCCGGGTTTAGACCGTTTTAAAGGCCGCCTGTTGCGCGCCGCCCGCTGGCCCCACGAGCCGGTCAGTTACAGCGGTTTGCGGGTGGGTGTGATCGGCACAGGCTCCACCGGCATCCAAATCGTGCAAGAGGTGGGCCCGCAGGCGGGTGAGCTTTTTGTGTTCCAGCGCACCCCCAGCTTCACCATGCCCATGCGCAACGAGGCGCTCAGCCCGGATTACGTGGCCGAGGTCAAGCGCAACTACCCGGGCATCCGCGAGGCCGCGCGCAACAGCGCGGTGGGCGGCACCCGCCCACAATCGACCCGTGCGTTTTTCAGTGTGACCCCCAACCAACGCCGCGTGCTCCTGGAAGATGCTTGGAAGCAGGGTGGGTTGTCCATGTTGGGTACGTTTGCTGACCTGATGACCAACCCCGAAGCGAACGAGCACGTCGCCGAGTTTGTCCGCAGCAAGATCGCTGAGGTGGTTCAAGACCCGGCCACCGCCGAGGCCCTCAAGCCCCAGGGTTACCCCATTTTCGCGCGCCGGCCTTGCCTGGACAGCAGCTACTACGAGACCTACAACCGGCCGAACGTCCACCTGATCGACCTCCTCAATGGCGACGACATCGTGGAGATCACCGAGAACGGGGTGCGGCTGCGCAAAGGGGGCGAGGTGGCGCTGGACATGCTCATCCTGGCCACCGGCTACGACGGCTTGACGGGTGCGCTGTTGGCGTTTGACGTGGTGGGGCGGGGTGGGCGCACTGTCAACGACAAGTGGAAAGATGGCGCCCGTTCGCACCTGGGCTTGATGATGGAGGGGTTCCCCAACCTGTTCATGACCACCGGCCCCAACGGCCCTGCCGCGTTGGCCAACATCATCCGCATCAGCGAGCACGACGTGGATTGGATTGCCGATGCCATGCGACACATGGCCACCCACCAACTGACCCAGATGGAGCCCACCGCCGCGGCCGAAGAGGCTTGGATGCAAACGGTGTTCACCTTGTCGCAGCGCACCTTGTTGTCCAAAGCCAAAACCTGGTACGTGGGCGCCAACGTCAAAGACAAACCCCAGGGCTTGACCCTGTTCACCGGGGGCTTCCTGAAGTACCGGGAGCACTGTGCTGCAGCTGCCCAGGGGTACCACGGTTTTGTGTTCAAAGATGCGGGCAAACCCCTAGCTGTTTCCGAAGGCTGACGGGTTGTTGGCCGGGAAGAGGGCTGTTAACATGGGTTTTACTTACCGGCCGGCATGTAAATTAACAAAGCAAGGCTTGGTGTTGCAACCGGGATCTTGGGGGTGGAGACAAGCATGGGGAATGCCATGGGTTTGACGGGTTTGATGCAGCCCACGCAGCTGCTGATATCGGGTTTGGTCCGACACGCGGCCACCTACCACGGTGCTGTCGAGGTGGTGTCCCAGCTGCACGGCGGAGAGCAGCGACGCAGCAACTGGCGGACCGTGGAAGCGCGCGCGCGCCAACTGGCGTCGGCACTCGAGGGTTCGGGGGTGCAGCAGGCCGACCGCGTGGTCACCCTGGCATGGAACACCGACCGGCACCTGGAGCTCTACTACGCGGTGGCGGGCATGGGCGCGGTGGTGCACACGGTCAACCCCCGTTTGTTCCCAGAGCAGATCGCCTACATCGTGAACCACGCCGCGGGCGAGACCCTGTGTTTTGACCTGGACTTCGCCGATTTGGTGGTGCAACTGGCCCCCCAGTTACCGCATGTCCGCCGGTACGTGGTGTTGTGCCACGCCCACCAGCTGCCCGCACTCGACCTGCCTGGCTTGTGCGCCTACGAGGACCTGTTGGCGAGCGGTGACGCCGCCTACGCGTGGCCCGACTTGGAAGAGCACATGGCGTCGGCCATGTGTTACACCTCGGGCACCACCGGCAACCCCAAGGGCGTTTTGTACAGCCACCGCTCCACGGTGTTGCACAGTTTTGCCGCTTGCGCCGCCGACGGCCTGGGCCTGACCGCGCGCGACAGCGTGCTGCTGTCGGTCCCCATGTTCCATGTGAACGCCTGGGGAGTGCCCTACGCGGCCGCCATGTGTGGTGCCAAGTTGGTGTTGCCAGGGTCTGGTGTCACGGGCGAGCGGCTCTATGCCCTGGCCCGCGACGAGGCCTGCACCTTCTCTTTGGGTGTACCCACCGTCTGGTTGGGTTTTTTCCAATACATCGATCAGCACCGCGCCACGCTGGACCTGGGGCAGATCAAGCTTCAACGGGTGGTGATCGGCGGCTCGGCTGCGCCACGGGCCATCATCGAACGTTTCGAGCGCGAGTTCGGCGTGTACGTCATTCAAGCTTGGGGCATGACCGAAACCGGCCCCCTGTCCACCATTGGCAACCTCTTGCCCAAACACGCGGGGCAACCGGTTGAGCGCCGCATCGATGTCCAGTGCCGGCAAGGCCGGGCCATCTTTGGCGTTGAGGTGGGGGTTTTTGGGTCCGAGGGCCAAGCCCTGCCGCACGATGGCCGTTCGGTGGGCGAGTTGCGCGTTCGTGGCCCCTGGGTGGTGTCAGCCTACTTCGGCAACACCGCCGGTTCCGCACAAGACGCCCAGGGCTGGTTCAGCACCGGTGATGTGGCGTACATCGACACCGACGGCTACGTGCAGATCACCGACCGCAGCAAGGACGTGATCAAGTCGGGCGGGGAGTGGATCTCCTCGATCGACCTGGAGAACACCGCCGTGGGCCACCCCCAGGTCCGTGAGGCGGCTGTCATCGGTTTGTCGCACAGCAAATGGCAGGAACGGCCCTTGTTGATCGTGGTGCCCAAACCGGGCGAGAGCCCCACCGGGGCGGAAATCCTGGACTACATGCGCGACAAGGTGGCCCGTTGGTGGCTGCCCGACGAGGTGGTGTTTGTGGAGGAGTTGCCCCACACCGCCACCGGCAAATTGCTCAAAACCAAACTGCGCGAGCAGTTCAAGGACCACCGTCTGGCGACCGACACCCCCTGATTTGCTAACCCTTTTTTTGGCGAGGCGGCAACGGGCCCGCCCCGCCCGTGAGCCGCCCACGGGCCAACACGTTTTCCCGCCCACAGACCTGTACCTACAAACGGAGACCCACCATGAAAACCTCAAACCTCACCACACTCGCCGCTGCGGCCTTGTTGGCTTTGGGCACCTGCGCCCAAGCCCAGATCTCGGACGATGTGGTTCGCATCGGTGTGATGGCCGACCAGACCGGCCCTTATTCTGGCAATGGCGGCCCCGGCTCCACGCTGGCCGTGCGCATGGCGGTGGAAGACTTTGGTGGCAAGGTCAATGGCAAAAACATCGAGGTGGTGGTGGCCGATGACCAAAACAAACCCGATGTGGGCACCAACATCGCCCGCAAGTGGATCGAAAGCGAAAAGGTCGATGCCATTGTGGGTGGCTCGGCCTCGTCCATTGCGCTCAGCGTCAGCGCGATGATGAAGCAGAACAACAAGCCTTACCTGATCGCCGGCACCGTCACGTCTGACCTGACCACCAAGGCCTGTTCGCCGATGAACTTCCAGTTCCTGGTGGACACCTATTCCCTGCCCAAGGCCGGTGTGCAGAGTCTGGTCAAGCAGGGCGTGAAGAACTTCTTTTTTGTGACCGTGGACTACGCCTTTGGTGCGGCTTTGCAAACCGAGGCCACCAAGTTCATTGAAGCGGCTGGTGGCAAGGTGCTGGGGTCGGTCAAGCACCCCTTGGGTACCACCGATTTTTCCTCCTACCTGTTGCAAGCCCAAGCCAGCAAGGCGCAGGCGATTGTGGTGCTCAATGCAGGCCTGGACCTGTCCAACGCGCTCAAACAAGCGGCTGAATACCGCTTGTCCAAAAACGGTCAGATCGTCACGGTGTTTGGCATGACCATCAACAGCGTGGGTGCCATGGGCATTGATGTGGCCCAGGGTTTGCAGATCACCGCACCGTTCTATTGGGACCAGAACGACGACACCCGGGCCTGGTCCAAACGTTTCATGGACCGCAACAAAGGCGTGATCCCCACCTACATCATGGCCGGTGCCTACAGCGCCACCATGCACTACCTGAAATCGGTACAAGCCGCAGGCACCGACGAGGGCAAGGCCGTGGCAGCCAAGATGAAAGCCACCCCCGTGTCCGACTTTATGTCGAAAAACGTGGCCATCCGTGAAGACGGCCAGGTCATGCGCCCCACCTACATCGTGCAGGTGAAAACCCCTGCCGAGTCGAAAAACAAAAACGACCTCTACAGCATCAAGGGTGAAATCCCCGCCGATCAAGCCTTCCGCCCCCTGGCTGAGGGTGGTTGCGACTTCGTGAAGAAGTGAACCGGCGTTGACCACCCGGCTACCAACAGACCCCGTCGTGACACAGATCGACGTCTTGGACCTGGGCCTCCACCTGCTGGGGGAGAGCCCCTTGTGGGATGGCGACAGCCGGTCCTTGTACTGGATCGACGCGCACCGCCACCTGGTGCACCGCTGGCAGCCCGCCAGTGGTGACCGGGCGCAGTGGACCCTGCCGCAAGAGATTGGGTCTATCGCTTTGTGCCAGAGCGGGCGCTTGTTGGTGGCCTTGGTGGATGGGCTGGTGTTGTTGGACCTGGCCACGGGCGCCACGTCGCCGGTGGCCCAGGTGCAACACGCGGGCGACCGCATGCGCTTGAACGACGGCCGGACCGACCGCGCTGGCCGTTTTGTGGTGGGGTCTTTGGTCAAAGGCCGCCACGAGCCCCTGGGGGCTTTGTACCAGTTGGCGGGTGGCTCGCTGCGCGAGATCGACCGGGGTCTGTGCGTGGCCAACACCACCTGTTTCAGCCCGGATGGGCGGTGGTTGTACGCGGCCGACAGCCTGGCCAAACAGATCTGGCGCTACCCCTACAACACCACCACCGGTGAGGTGGGGTCGCGGTCGGTGTGGGTTGATACCGCGCCGTTGAATTCGGCCCCGGATGGCGCCACCGTGGACGCCGAAGGTGGGGTATGGGTGGCCTTGGTGCAGACGGCCCAACTGGCGCGTTTCACCCCCGATGGCCACCTGGACCGTTTGATCGATTGCCCGGTGCCCTACGTCACCTGCCCTTGTTTTGGCGGCGACGGTTTGGACACCTTGTACGTCACCAGCATCCGCGACTCCGGCAACCTGCTGCGCACCGACCACCCCCAGGGTGGCTCGCTGCTGGAGGTGCGTGGTGTGGGGGTGTGTGGTTTGCCCGAGGTCCGTTTCGACGACCGGGGTTTGTGATTTTTGAGGGAAACCCAACAGATGACACAGGTTTTTGAGGGGCGGGTGGCTTTGGTCACCGGCGGCGCGCGTGGCATAGGCCGGGCTATCGTGGACAAACTCGCGGCCCTTGGGGCCACCGTGGGTGTGCTCGACTTGAAGCTCGAGTTGGCAGAAACCGCGGTGGCCGAGCTCCAAGCCCAGGGCCACCAGGCGGTTGCCTTTGGTGGCGACGTGGCCCAACGCGCCACCCTGATGGACGCAGCCAGTGCCCTGAAGGCGCGGTTTGGGCGTTTGGATGTGTTGGTCAGCAACGCCATGTGGGTACGCTACGGGCCGATTGACGATCTCACCCCCGAAGCCCTCCAGCGCATGGTAGGCACGGGTTTCCATTCGGTGGTTTGGGGCATACAGGCCGCGTCCGCCCACATGGAGCGTGGGGGCAGCGTGGTCAACATCGCTTCGGCAGCCGCCTTCTTGGGCATCCCCGAAGCCATGGTGTACTGCGGTGTCAAGGCTGGTGTGTTGGGCCTGACCCGCTCGGCTGCAGTTGATTTAGGGCCCAGGGGGATCCGTGTCAACGCGGTGGGGCCAGGGTCGGTGCCCACCGAAGGTGTGCGCATCAACGTCGACCCCGAAAAGGTCAAGGTGAGGCTGGCCAAAACACCCATGCGCCGTTTGGGCACCGTGGAAGACATCGCCTCTGCTGTGGCCTTTTTGGCCAGCGACGAGAGCAGTTGGGTCACCGGTGAGTGCATCAAGGTAGACGGTGGGGTGACCCACGCGTTTTTGTGAGCCCCCCCATGAGCACCCCCCCCGATTACATCCTGCAGGCCCAAGGCCTGAGCAAACAGTTCCGTGGGTTTTACGCCGTCAAGGACGTGAACCTGAATGTACGCCGCCACGGCATTCACGCTTTGATCGGTCCCAACGGGGCGGGCAAAACGACGTGTTTTAACCTGTTGACCACCTTCCTCAAACCCACAGCGGGCCGCATCCTTTTTAATGGTCGGTCCATCGAGCGCAGCGACCCCGCCACCGTGGCCGACAGCGGCATGGTCCGGTCGTTCCAGATCTCTGCGGTGTTTGGGCAGATGACCGTTCTTGAGAACGTGCGGGTGGCTTTGCAGCGCAAAACCCGCTGGAACTACGCGTTCTGGCGCAACCAAAGTGTGTTGCACGTGTTGGACGACAGGGCCCGTGAGTTGCTGGACATGGTGGGCCTGGGCAAGTGGGCCGAGACCCCCGCAGCCGAGTTGTCTTATGGCCGCAAACGGGTGCTCGAGTTGGCCACCACCATCGCCTTGGAGCCCGAGCTGATTCTGCTGGATGAACCCATGGCGGGTCTGGGGCACGAGGACATCGGCCCCATCATGCAACTGATCAAAAGGGTGGCCGAAGGGCGCACCGTGTTGATGGTGGAGCACAACATGAAGGTGATCTCGGAACTGTGTGACCAGGTCACGGTGTTGCAGTCGGGCCAGGTGCTGGCCGAGGGCACTTATGCCCAGGTGTCTGTGGACCCCCGGGTGATTGACGCTTATGTGGGAGGTGCCCATGGCTGATGCGGCAACCCTGTTGAAGGTGAGTGGGTTGACCGCCCACTACGGCGAGACCCAGGCCCTGCACGGTGTGGACATCGAGGTGCGCGAGGGCGAGATCGTTTGCCTGCTGGGCCGCAACGGTGCGGGCAAAACCACCACCTTGCGCGCGGTCATGGGTTTGTTGAACAAGCGGGGTGGTTTGATCGAGGTGCAGGGCCGTGCCACCACCGGCATGCCCCCCGAGGCCATCGCCCACCTGGGCGTGGCGTACTGCCCCGAGGAGCGCGGTATTTTTGCCAGCCTGACCACCGAAGAAAACCTGGAACTGCCGCCTGTGCTTCGCCCCGGTGGGTTGACGGTTGCCGAGATTTACGAACTGTTCCCCAACCTGCAGGCGCGGCGCAACAGCCCGGGCACCAAGTTGTCTGGGGGCGAGCAGCAGATGCTGGCGATAGCCCGCATCCTGCGCACAGGGGCCAAGTTGTTGTTGCTGGACGAATGCACCGAAGGGCTAGCCCCGGTGATTGTTGAAAAAATTGGACACACCATACGCCTGCTGCGCGAGCGCGGTTTCACGGTGTTGATGGTGGAGCAAAACTTCCGATTCGCATCCCAGTTGGCCGATCGCTTTTACGTGGTCGAAGAGGGCACGGTGGTTGACCAGTTCCGGCAGGCCGATATAGCACCCAACCGGGCGCGCATCGAAGCGTTGCTGGGCCTGTAACACCGACCAATAGGAGAGACACGCATGGACACGGTATTTGGGGTGCCGCTGGCGGCCCTGGTGGGGCAGGTGGTGATCGGCTTGATCAATGGCGCTTTTTACGCCTTGATGAGCCTGGGTTTGTCGATCATTTTTGGTCTGTTGCACGTGGTGAATTTCGCCCATGGCGCGCAGTACATGATGGGCGCTTTTGTGGCCTGGGGTTTGTTGGAGTATTTCGGGCTGGGCTACTACTGGGCTTTGGTCCTGGTGCCGGTGGTGGTGGCGGTGTTTGGGGTGTTGATGGAGAGGGTGTTTTTGCGACATCTCTACCACGTGGACCATGTGTATGCCCTGTTGTTGACCTTTGGTGTGGCCCTGCTGATGGAGGGCGCTTTTCGCCTGAAATTTGGGGTCAGCGGCCAGCCTTATCCCAACCCCATGACCGGCGGGTTGGACCTGGCCATCACCTTTGTGCCGTGGTACCGCCTGTGGGTGATTGGTGTGGCGTTGGCGGTGTGCCTGGGTACCTGGTACTTCATCGAGCGGACCAAGTTGGGGTCTTACCTGCGGGCCGCCAATGAAAACCCCAACCTGGTGCGCAGTTTTGGTGTGAACGTACCGCGGATGTTGATGTTGACCTATGGTTTGGCCGTGGGCCTGGCCGGGTTTGGGGGGGTGATGGCGGCCCCCATTTACCAGGTCAGTCCGCTCATGGGGTCCAACCTCATCATCGTGGTGTTTGCGGTGGTGGTGATCGGTGGGATGGGGTCGATCATGGGTTCCATCATCACCGGTTTTGGCCTGGGTGTGATCGAAGGCCTGACCAAGGTGTTTTACCCAGAAGGCGCCAGCATGGTGATCTTCCTGGTCATGATCTTGACCCTGGCCTTCCGCCCCAACGGCTTGTTTGGCCGCAACGATTGAACGTGACCACCATGAAACCTATGCAACGCAATCTGTTGATTTTGGCCTTGGTGCTGTTGTGCCTGGCCCCTTATGCCATCTACCCTTTGTTTCTGATCAAGTTGATGTGTTTTGCCTTGTTGGCCGCATCGCTTAACCTTTTGATCGGTTACGTGGGCCTGTTGTCGTTTGGTCACGCCATGTTCTATGGCGCGTCCAGCTACATCACCGGCCACGTGCTCAAAACCTGGGGTGTGGATGGGGTGGTGGGCTTGCTGGCCGGTGTGGCCGTGGCCGCCTTGTTGGGTTTTGTGACCGGTTTGTTGGCCATACGGCGGCAGGGCATTTATTTCTCCATGATCACCCTGGCGTTTGCGCAGATGGTCTATTTCATGGCCTTGCGCATGCCTTTCACGGGTGGTGAGGATGGCCTGCAAGGGGTGCCCCGACCCACCTTTTTGGGTGTGATTCCCACAGACAACAACCTGGCCATGTATTACGTGGCGCTGGTATTGGTGGGGTTTGGGTTTTGGCTGGTTTACCGCACGGTGTACTCCCCCTTTGGCCAGGTCCTGAAATCCATACGCGACAACGAGCCCCGCGCCTTGTCACTCGGGTACCAGGTCAACCGCTACAAGCTGATCGCGTTCACCTTGTCGGCCGCGTTGGCGGGTTTGGCCGGGTCGACCAAAGTGATGGCGTTCCAGTTGGCGTCGCTGGCCGATGTGGGCTGGGCCACCTCGGGTGAGGCGTTGCTGATTTGCATCGTGGGAGGTTTGCAGACCCTGTTGGGGCCGGTGGTGGGGGCGCTGGTGATCGTATCGATGGAACACTACCTGGCCTCGTTTGCCGAGTGGGTGCTCATCATCCAAGGCGTGGTGTTTGTGGTTGTGGTGATGTTGTTCCGCAAGGGCATTGTGGGGCAGTACCTGGCATGGTGGAAAGAGCGGGCACAACGCCAAGCAGCGGCTACCGCCGCCACCACGGCCCCCTTGCAACAAACCCGTTAAAGGCAGCAACACCATGCAGACACGACCGCTTTTGGAAGGCAAATTGGCCCTGGTCACTGGGGCGGCCAGTGGTATCGGGCAGGCCATTGCCGTGGCCTACGCCGAAGCAGGGGCCCGGGTGGTGATCACCGATCGGGAATCGGGTGCCTGTCAGGACACCCTGAGCCGGGTCCAGACCGCAGGTGGGCAAGGGTGGGTTTACAGCCTCGACGTGACCGACGCCGAGGCGGCTCAAGGCCTGGCCAGTGAGGTGGGGCAGACACTGGGCGCAATCGACATCTTGGTCAACAACGCCGGGGTGATTGTTCGCGAGGGTCTGAACAGCCCCCGTGCCCACGCCGCGATGCGCCAGGTCATGGACGTGAACGTGATCGGTGCGTTTAACGTGATGCACGCCTTTTTGCCTGCGCTGCGCGAGCGGCGGGGGTGCATCATCAACATCTCGTCTGGCGCGTCTTTCCATGGCCAGGCCAATGCGGTGGGGTATTCGGCATCCAAGGCTGCGGTGCGATTGCTGTCGCAGTCGATGGTGGCCGACTTGGCGGGTACGGGGGTGCGGGTCAACGTGATCGCGCCCGGGGTGATTGTTACCCCCATGACCGAGGTCACCCGGGCCAACCCCGAGCGCCTGGAGCGGTTCATGGCACGCATACCGTCAGGGCGTTTGGGGCAACCCACTGAAATCGCCCAGCCTGCGGTTTTTTTGGCCTCTGACATGGCCAGCTACATCAACGGTGTCACCCTCCCTGTGGATGGTGGTTACCTGGCGGTCTGAAAGGGCGCCGCGGTGGTCTCAGGTACTGGGTTCGTTGTGCAAGGTTGCCACCAGGTCTTGCATCAGGCGGAGGTGGGCGTTTTGGTTGGGCCGTATGCGCTCCAACGCACCGCCCATGCCCAACACCACCGGTCGCCCTTGAACCTTCATGGGCAAGGGCACGCACAAGGTCGCGCCACCCAGCAGCGGCACATTCTCCGCGTACGCCCAGCCCTGTGCCCGCACCTCGCGCAAACGTTGCAACATCAATGGCATCGGTTGGCGGTCCTCGCTGCGAGGGGTGGCGATGTTGGCCCGGCGCACCAATCGGTCCACTTCCCGGTCGGGGTGGGTGGCCATCAGCATCCAGCCGGTGGCCGAAAGCGTGAGAGGGCGCATGCTGCCTTCCTCGGTGTGGAAGCGCAGTGGGTGGGTGGACTGGATCACCCGGATGTATTGCAAGTACACGTCGTTTTGCTGGGCCACCGATACCGCTTCTCCGGTGGCGCTGTGCAGGTCTTGCATGACTTCAAAAATCCGGCTGCGCCCAAACAAGGTGCGCTCCACCCAGTCCCCCAAGCCCGCCACTTTCAAGGTGGGGAAATAACACCGGGTGGTGCGGTCGTAACTCAGGTAACCCAGGGTGACCAGGTTTTTGAGCAACACCGTGCCGCTGGACTGGGGGTATCCCAGCGCGTTGCAGATGTCCTTGAGCTGGCACGGCTGCCGCTCGCGCTGGAACAGCTCCAGCACCTGCAACACCCGGACGGCGGATTTGATCGGCGAAACGCTCATGGGTATGGGGTATCCGTGGGTGGGATGGCCGGTCACCATGATAGCTCAGCTTACTTGCCGAACGGTTGGTTCCATCAGCGCCGGGCAACCGGCTTTTGTTCCACCGGATCTTAAAACCCGACACAGGAGACCCACTTGGCCTACGAACACCTGCTTTTGACTGTTGAAGACCGCATCGCTACGGTCACCTTGAACCGCCCGCCGGTGAACGCGCAGAACGCCGCCTTGCGTGCCGAAATCACCGAGGTGTTCGACCTTTTGTCCGACCGGGAAGATGTGATGGTGGTGGTGCTGACGGGATCTGGCAAGGTGTTTTCTGCCGGTGCCGACATCCGTGAGCGGCCCAACCTGGCCGGGGTGCAGGGCGCTTATGGCCGCCACAACCGCCTGGTGCGCGAGACCTTCAACGCGGTGGTGG
>JBEBBB010000423.1:0-4262 GCA_041158605.1 Pseudomonadota bacterium | reverse complement strand
CCATTTGAGGCCCTTTAACACCGTGGACCAGTGGTTCCACACTTCGGCGTTGGACGCCGACAACTGCCCGCCGTTGGCGAACGAGGTCTCCATGGCCGCATACCGGTTTTGCTCAAACAGGGTCACGGCAAACCCTTGTTTGGCCAAAGCATAAGCCGAGGTGACACCGGTGATGCCACCACCCACAACTGCGATCGATTTCATGTGCAAGCTCCAACGTCAGATAAGGGACGCCAGCACAGCGATGTGCCGGGTGCCCCCTCTGTTCGGAACCTGAGAGATTCACGCCACAGCGGGGTGGCGCTTGCTCCTTCGGTGAGCCACCAGACGGATGGCGGCTGCTCTTCAGAGTGTGTGTCAGTGACCGGTCCGGGGGCCTGAGAGATTCCGGGGCGGTTGCTCCTTCGGCGCCAGTGTGTGCTGGACTCTCCCGATCACTGATGCAAGCGGCTAGTCTATCGCAAATGGGTGGCGTTGTGTTGGCATGTGCCACGCCCAGGCCTGTGGCCTCAGCGGTCTTGCACCGGGTAGACGCACCTAAAGCCGATGTAGACCGCGTAAAACCCGTGTGGTTTCCAGGCTTGGTGGTCGGCCGCCATGGGGGCTGGGCCATACCACCACGACCCGCCCATGGTGCGCCGCTCACCACCCCGGGCATCGGTCACCCATTCCCACACGTTGCCGCCCATGTCGTGCAAACCGTTGACCCCTGCCACCGTGGCCCCGGCGGGTGCGGCACGGGGCCAAGGGTCCGGACCGTTGGTGTTGGCACCCTGGGGGGTGTTGCCTGTGGGCCATGGGTAGGTTTGGCCCTTTGTCCAAGGGGCTGGTGGGCGTTGCCGCAATTCTGTGTACGCCGATGCCATCCATTCCGCGGCGGTGGGCAGGCGGCCACCGGCCCAGTGGCAAAACCCCTGGGCTTCCTCAAACGTGAGGTGGACAGCTGGCAGGCGGTCACTGGCGGGTGTTTGGCCATCGGGTTGTCGCCAGGTCCAGCCCGGGCGGCGCACCCAACCACCGTCGTATTCAAACCCGCCACCTGCTCTCTCGGACTCGGTCAACAGGCCCGTTGCGGTCGCGTAGCGGTTGAATCGGGCGATGGTGACCTCGGTGGTGTCCACCCACCAACCGGGGAGCCGCACCCGGTCCGCGTCGGCGGCACAGGCCCAGCCCGACAGGGTGGCCAGCCCCCACCACAGCAGCAACTTCTGTGTGTTCATGGGCGCATGGTGCGCCATCAGCGGTAACCCCAGGAATCCCTTGGTTTTCGGGGGGGCGGTTTTGCGATTGCATGAGGCCACGGCACACCACCCGGTCCCCGACTTATGATGCACCCATATAGAGCACAGGTCGAGATGGCATGTGCGGGTACAAGCTCCAGCATGCAGAACCTTGGGCAAGACGACTTTCGTTCGTTTGTTTTTGCTAAGCCAGAGGCAGAAGAGCAATTCGCAATCGTCGCGTTCCTAAACCAGGGAATCGAAAAAATCGACGCGCTCACGAACGAAGCGAAAGTAGCAATCGAGTTCCTGAGAGAGCGCCGCACCGCCCTGATCTCCCCCGCCGTCACCGGCCAGATCGATGTGCGTGGATGGGTTCCGGTTGATGCCTTTCCCTGATACACCCCATTCATAACGAACACCACTCACAGGGAAGAAAACCATGGCCTTGTACGAAATCCAGCCCGACAAGCTGAGCCCGGTGCCCACGACCAACTTTTATGCCAAGTACATGGCGGGCGCATACGGCGCAGTGCCCCACCTGCGATAGCTGCCCAGTTTCAACACGTATTTGATACCATCACCCATCAACACAAGGCATAAGTCATGCAAGTTGAACAGCAGCAGGCACGGCACGAGAAAAAAGACCACGACGACACACTCCAGTCGTTCCATGGCTACGTCTATGCCCAGTTGCAATCGTCCCGCAAAGACGAAATCCTCCAGCGTGCAGCCCAACGCATTCAACTCTGGCAGCGCAACAAGCTGTGCAGCAGCTACTACATCCGGTTTTGGACCTCGGTGGTCGATGCGGGTGACAGCGCAACTTTCAAGGCCAAGGTGCTGGACGCCTCCAAGCGCCGCTCTGCCGCGATGATGCAAAACACGCCCTTCTCTTTCCTGATGCGGGAGAGCCGCAATTGAATCGGGGGCAGTTGCACGCGCTGTTGTGCAGAGCAAGGGAGTTGAGCGGGCACAGCGAATTTGTGATCGTGGGTTCTCTGGCTATTCTGGGCACAGTGGCTGAGCCGCCCGACGCCATGGTCATGTCCATTGATGTTGACACCTACATGAAGGCAGACCCCGGACGCACTGGTGAACTCTGCGAGGCTTTGGGGCAAGGGTCACCGTTTGAAGACGAGAACGGCTATTACCTAGACCCGGTGTCACCCAACTTGCCGTCGTTTCCAGAGGGCTGGAAGGACCGCCTGATCCTGGTCGATTTTGGAGATGTGCGCGCCTTCTTTGTGGACCCCGATGATGTTGCAGTGTCGAAATACATTCGTGGGGATGAACGCGATATGCGCTGGTTGCGCGAGGGTTTGCGCACTGGGTTGCTCAGTGTCGAAACCATCGAACGCCGGATAGGCAGCGCCCCCACATTAGAGGGTGAGTTGCCCGCAGCCCGAAAGCGGATTGCAGGCCACCGGAAGCGCCTCAAACTTTGAAATCTAAAAATCGGCCAGGGAGGCCTTGCTTGGCACTCCACAACGAAATCCAGTTCGAGACCGACATCTGCACCCACCTGGGTGCCCACGGTTGGCCGCCCACACCACCATGAGCAAACAGGCCCTGGATTCGGAAAAGGTGCGGGCGGGGCTGAAGTCGATTTTGCTGGGGCCGGGGCAGTTGTATGAGGCGTTGCGGGTGGTTTGACCCAAAAGGCAACACCAGAAACAACAAAGCCCGCTATGCGGGCTTGTTCAAAAACAGCGTTAAGTTTTTGATTTTGGCGGAGAGAGAGGGATTCGAACCCTCGATACGGTAGAAACCGTATACCGGATTTCGAGTCCGGCGCATTCGACCACTCTGCCATCTCTCCGTGATCAGCCCTCCATTCTAGCAGGGCCCGGGCGGCCCCGCCAAATGGCTGGCGGCGATCAGGCAGCCATCACGTGGCGTCGCGCAGCGCTTGCCAGGCGGCATCGGCCGCTGCAGCGGTGGCGCCGGGGGCCAGGGGCACTTGGGCGTGCAGGTCGGGGCAGGCGCTGTAGCCCTGGGCCTTGAGGCGCGCAAGGGCTTGGCCGCAGTCTTTGGGCGAGGCAAAACCCAGGCTGGCCAGCAGCAACTGGCCTTGGCCGTCGGCCAACTTGGCGTAGAACAGGCCGTCTTTTTCGCGGTACTGTTTCACGGTGGGCAGGGCCACCTTGTCGGTTTTGGCCGTGGTGGCCGCGGTTTGGCTGGTCAGTGGCCGCAAGCCTACCGCGTGGCGCAGCTGGGCCGTGAAGGGCGTGGCCACCGCGCGGGCTTTGGCCGCGCCTTGCAGCAGCAGGGCTTCAACCTCTTCGGGGTGGGCCATCAACCGGTTGTAGGTAGCGCGCATGGGGGCCACCTCGCGGTCTATGCGCTCAAACAGCTGGTCTTTGGCCTCGCCCCAGGCGATGCCATTGGCATAGGCCTGTGCCAGCGCGGCGGTTTCGGCGGGGGTGGCGAAGGCTTGGTAAATTTGGAACAGGGCCGAGCCTTCGGTCGACTTGGGTTCGCCCGGGGCTTTGGAGTCGGTCACGATGCCCATGATGAGTTTGCGCAACTGCTCGGGTGGCGCGAACAAGGGGATCACGTTGTCGTAGCTTTTGCTCATCTTGCGGCCGTCCAGGCCGGGCAGGGTGGCCACGCTCTCCTCGATGGCGGCTTCGGGCAGGGTGAAGTGCTCGCCGTACAGGTGGTTGAAGCTGCTGGCCATGTCACGCGCCATTTCGATGTGCTGCACCTGGTCGCGCCCCACGGGCACCTGGTGGGCGTTGAACATCAAAATGTCGGCGGCCATCAGCACCGGGTACATGAACAGGCCGGCGGTCACGCCGTCGTCTGTTTCGGTGCCGGCGGCGGTGTTTTTGTCCACCGCGGCCTTGTAGGCGTGGGCGCGGTTGAGCAAGCCCTTGCCACACACACAGGTCAGGAACCAGGTCAGCTCGGGGATCTCGGGCACGTCCGATTGGCGGTAAAACGTGACCTGCGCGGGGTCCAGGCCGCAAGCGATCCAGGTGGCCGCGATTTCCAGGGTGGACTTTTGCAGGCGCACCGGGTCCTGGGTCGAGATCA
>JBEBBB010000422.1:0-2613 GCA_041158605.1 Pseudomonadota bacterium | reverse complement strand
CAGGGTTTGCAGCCACTCGGGCATGCTTTCGCGCAGGTTCCAGGTGCCCGACAGCATGATGATGGGCATGACCAGCAGCAACACGATCAGGCCCACCTGGCCCGAGTTGCGGGCGAAGGTGGCGGCCAGCACGCCCAAGCCCGAGGCAGTGGTGGCGTACAGAGCCACCATGCTGAAAAACAGCCAGGGGTTGCCGGCAAATGGCACGCCCACCAGCTTGTTCATGACCACACCCACGGCCACCAGCGAACCCAGCAAAATCACCACCGTCATGGCGGTGACCTTGGCCAGCACAATCTGCAGGGGGGTGAGGGGTGACACCAGCAACTGCTCGATGGTGCCACGTTCTTTTTCGCGCACCAGTGCGGCCGCGGGCAGCAAGATGCCCGCCACCGTGACCATGGTGAGCAGCTCCGAGATGGTGGCGTACCAGGCTTCTTTGAGTGTGGGGTTGAACCGCGACCTCGCCGCCACATTGATCTGGGGCAAGGCCAATTGTTGCCCGGTGGCCGCCGCCTGCTGGCCCACCACCCCGTACACCAACTCTTGCAGGATACGGTTGGTGTAGCTGGCGGTGAGGAACCCCAGGTTGGCGTCGCTGGCATCCACCGTGAGTTGCACCGCTGGGCCCATGGCCCGGACCAGGTCCTTTTGAAAGCCGTGGGGGATGGTCAGAATGGCCCGCAACTCGCCACGCTCCAGTTTGCGGGAGATCAGGGCGTCGTCGTCGGGCAGGTGGAAGACCGAAAATTGCGGGGGGCGCAGGCGGTGCACCAGTTCGCGCGACAAGGCGCTTTGGTCGCGGTCGATCACGCCCAGGCGGGCGCTTTTGAGGTCGAGCTCGGGCGCGCCCGAGGCGATCAAGATGTCGATGGTGAACACAAAAATCACAAAACCGAACAGCGCCCGGTCCCGCAACAGCTGTTTCCACTCTTTGGCCACCATGGCGCCCACCTGGCGCAACCAGCGTGCAGGGTTCATGCGGGCACCTTCATGTGCGCGTCCTTTTGTGGAAAAGGGTGTAAGCAAGCCAGAGCACCACCACCGAGTAAGCGGCCAGTTTGCCCAATTCGGGCCAGAACACCTCAAGACCCGCGCCCCGGAGGTACATGCCCCGTACGATGGTCAAAAAGTCGGACGCTGGGAAAAACAGCGCCAACACCTGGTTCATGGGTTCGGCGGTTTCCAAGGGCGCAAAAAAGCCCGCAAACTGCATGGACGCGATCACCGCCGACAGCGTGGTGATGATGATGGCGGCCTGCTGGGTTTTGACCGCGGCCGACACCAACAGCCCCAGGCCGGCGGTGGCCAGCACGTACAGCAACATGGCCAGCGTGAACGAGAACACGTTGCCCCGGAAAGGCACGTCGAACCAGTACACCACCATCAGCCACAACAGCACACCGTTGAACAGGCCCACGGCCACCACGGGCAGCAGTTTGCCCAGCAAGAACTCCAGACGGGTGACCGTGGAACTGGCGATGTTGTAAATGGCACCGGTTTCTTTTTCCCGCACCACGCTGACGGCGATCAGCAGCGGGGGCACCAGCATCAACACCAGCATCAGCAGAGAGGGGGCAACCATGGCCACGCTGCGCAACTCGGGGTTGAACAA
The DNA here is from genome assembly GCA_041158605.1 of Pseudomonadota bacterium. GTDB lineage: Bacteria > Pseudomonadota > Gammaproteobacteria > Burkholderiales > Burkholderiaceae_C > JBEBBB01. The sequence continues at coordinate 998 of JBEBBB010000422.1, read as the reverse complement.
AAAGCGGGGTTGCAGGCGCACGGGTTCGGTCAGCTGGCGCACGGCGGGCGAACGGGCCCCCAAGGCGGCGGACACAGCCCGCTGGCGCAAGGCGGTGTTGGCCTCGGCGTTGATGGCCTCCACGTACCCGCGTATGGTGCGAGCCGAAGCGGTGAAGGCCCCGTCGATTTGGACCGATACGTCCACCGTTTGGCCCTGGGCCAGGCGCTCGCCAAAGTTGGGGCCTATCCACAACACCAAGCGGGCCCGGTTGCCCGCCAAGGCCCGGTCGGCGTTGGCCGCCGATTCGGTGTTGGGCACGGCTTTGAAGTGCCGGGTGGACAAAAAGCGCTGGGTGTAGTCGCGGCTGGCCACGCTGTTGTCCTCGTCCACCACCACCACGCCCACGTTGACCACGTCGCTGGTCATGCCATAGGCAAACACCACCATCAGTATCACCGGCAACATGAAGGCCAAGGCCAGGTACAGCCGGTCGCGGGCGGCCTCGCGGATTTCTTTGCTGACCAGTGTGGCCACGCGGGTCACGTTCATGCGGGGCCTCCCACGCCAGCGGCCTGGCTGGCTGCCTCCAGGCTGAGCACCTGGTGGATGAACACGTCTTCCATGGTCAAGGACTGGGGTTGTATGCGGGGCGGCTGCATGCCCGCGCGCATCAGGGCCAACGCGATGCGGGGTTTGTCACCGTCGGGGTCGTGGGTCATCACGTGCACCCGCCGCCCGTGCAACACCGCGCCGGGGAAACCTTCGTTGCGCAGGGTGTCCAGGGCCGCCACCGGGTGGTTGGTGGCGATTTCCAGCAGGTGCCCTTCTTGGGCCTGCAAGTCGGCTTTCATCTGGGCGGGGGTCGCGTCGGCCACCACGCGGCCCGCGAACATCAGGGCCACCCGGTCGCAAAGGTCGGCTTCGGCCATGTAGTGGGTGGTCAGCAAAATCGCCACCCCTTCCTGGCGGGCCAAGACCCGCAGCATGTCCCAGAAGCGCCGACGCCCCACCGAGTC
>JBEBBB010000421.1:0-4638 GCA_041158605.1 Pseudomonadota bacterium | reverse complement strand
CGCAATTTGGCCTCCCGGGGCACGGCGGCGTAGCCATAGCCGGGCAAATCGGCCAGCACCGCGTCGGTTGTGCCGTGTTTCCCCACTGAAAACAGGTTGATGCTCTGGGTGCGTCCTGGTGTTTTGGAGGCGAATGCCAGCCGTTTTTGTTGGGTCAGGGTGTTGATGCTGGTGGATTTGCCCGCGTTGGAGCGGCCCACAAAAGCGATTTCCGGTGTGTCGAACGCCGGCAGGTGTTGCAATTGGGGGGCCGTGGTCAAAAAACGCGCCGTGTGCAACCAGCTGTGGGCGGTTTTGGCGTCCACCTCCGCCGGTGGTGTGGGGCCCGGTTCGGGGGCGGGTGAGGGCGCTTCTGACACGGTGTTGGAAGTTTGGTGCATTGGCCATTGTAAAATCAGCGGATAACCCCATGCCCAGTGCAGCTGTGACTGGGCGGTGGCCCCGTTTTTTTTGCAACCCGTTGCCCCTGACCTCGACATGAAACTGTTCGCCCCCACCATTGGCGCCCTGGCGCTCGCGGCCTTGTCTTTTTCCGCCCACGGTCAGGCGGCCAAGCCCGATCTGAACAAAGGCGCCGCTTTGTACGGCCAAGCTTGTGTGGCCTGCCACGCCGCCGACGGCAACTCTTCCATTCCCGCCAACCCGAAATTGGCCCAGCAGCACCCCGAGTACCTGGTCAAGCAGCTGCAAGAGTTCAAGTCCGGCAAACGCGCCAACGCCGTCATGACCGGCTTTGCATCCGCCTTGTCCGACCAAGACATGAAAGACATCGCTTACTGGTTGGCCAGCCAAAAAGCCAAAACCGGTTTTGCCAAACAAAAAGACACCGTGTCCCAGGGTGAGCGCATTTACCGCGGTGGCATCCCCGACCGCCAGATCGCGGCCTGCGCGGGTTGCCACCTGCCCAACGGTGCGGGTATCCCTGCCCAATACCCCCGTTTGAGCGGCCAACACGCCGATTACACCGCCGGCCAGTTGACCGCTTTCCGTTCGGGTGCCCGCAAAAACAACCTCCAAATGACCCACGTGGCAGCCCACATGAGCGACAAAGAAATTGCCGCCGTGGCCGACTACGTGGCGGGTTTGCGCTGAACCTGTCACCACCGCCGCAAGCCCCCGCAAACCTGGGGGCTATATAAGGAGGCGTTAATATTTGGCGGGACAATACCTTTTTGTGTATCAGCCATTGAACCGCCAGCCCGATTCGCACTCATACCGAGGGCAGGCCTGACACAGCGCCTGCCCTTTTTGTTTGGTAGCCACTTCGAATGACCGTTTCCACTGCAGGCATCACCTTACCCGGCGGCTCCCGCCGTTTCCAGTCGGCCGTGGAGTTGTTGTCGTCGATGCGGTTTGCCATATCGCTGCTGACCCTGATTTGTATCGCCTCGGTCATCGGCACGGTGCTCAAGCAGCACGAACCCCTCAACAACTACATCAACCAGTTTGGACCCTATTGGTCCCAGGTGTTTGGTGCTTTGAACCTGTATGCGGTTTACAGCGCTTGGTGGTTCATGCTCATCTTGGCGTTTTTGGTGGTCAGCACCACCCTGTGCATTGTGCGCAACACGCCCAAAATCCTTGTCGACCTGAAACAGTACAAAGAAAACGTGCGGGTGCAGAGCCTCAAAGCTTTTCCGCACAAAGCGGATGGGCTGGTGACCGACAACCCCGAACAAGCGGCCACCCGCATGGGGCACCAGTTGCTGGCCCGGGGCTGGAAGGTCAAGTTGCAGGCCCGCACCGGGGCCGATGGTGAGGGCTGGATGGTCGCAGCCAAGGCGGGCGCCGCGAACAAAATCGGCTACTTGGCGGCCCACAGCGCCATTGTGTTGGTCTGCATAGGCGGTTTGCTAGATGGCGATCTGATCGTGCGCGCCCAAACATGGTTCAACGACAAAACCCCTTACGCCGGTGGCGGTTTGATCGCCGACGTGCCCGAACAGCACCGCCTCTCCGACCGCAACCCCACTTTCCGGGGCAACCTGCTGGTGTCTGAAGGCACGCGTTCCGGGACCGCCATCCTGACCCAGCCCACCGGTGTGTTGCTGCAAGACCTGCCGTTTGACGTAGAGCTGAAAAAATTTGTGGTGGAGTATTACTCCACCGGCATGCCCAAACTGTTTGCCAGTGACATCCTCATCCATGACCGTGCCACCGGCGAGGTCACGGCCGCCCGCACCGAGGTGAACCACCCGGTCAATTACAAAGGCATCGAGATCTTCCAGTCGAGTTTTGACGATGGGGGGTCTTTGCTGCAACTCAAAGCGGTACCTGTTAATGGTGCCAGCAAGCCATTCCAAGTAGAAGCCCGGGTGGGAGGCAGCACCGCATTGACCAACGGGGACCAGAAATTGGCCCTGGAGGTGACCGGCCTGCGTGTGATCAACGTGGAAAACTTCAACAATGTGGCAGGCAGTGGTACCGATGTGCGCAAGGTCGATCTGCGCAGCGCCATCGAAAACCGACTGGGGTCGGCCCACAAAACCGCCACCGACAAAAAACTCCGCAACGTGGGGCCCAGTGTTACCTACAAATTGCGCGACACCGCTGGACAAGCCCGCGAGTACCACAACTACATGTTGCCCGTGGAGTTGGATGGTGGGCGTGTGTTTTTGCTGGGCATGCGTGAAACCCCCGGGGAGCCCTTCCGTTACCTGCGCATCCCTGTGGACGACCAAGACAGCATGGATGGTTTTGTCCGCCTGCGTGCCGCCTTGGCCGACCCCCAGGCCCGCCAGCAGGCCGTGGACCGCTACGTGGCCATGGCTGTGGACAAACAGCGGCCCGAACTGAAGCAGGCTTTGGCCGTTTCAGCACAAAGGGCGTTGGACCTTTTTGCCGGTGTGGACCCAGGCATCAAACCTGTGGATGGCCCCGCCGGTCCGGTGCGTGCAGGGGGTTTGCAGGCCGTTTCGGGTTTTATGGAGCTCAACGTTCCCGAAGCCGAGCGCGAGCGGGCCGGTGAGGTGCTGTTGCGCATCCTGAACGGCACCCTGTTTGAGTTGCTGCAAATCAGCCGTGAGCAGGCGGGGTTGCCCCCCGCCGAGCGCAACGACGCCAATGCCGCCTTCATGACGCAGGTGGTTCTGAGCCTGAGCGACGCGTTTTTTTACCCCGCTCCCATGACCTTCCAAATGACCGATTTTCAGCAGGTCCAGGCCAGTGTGTTCCAGGTGTCACGGGCCCCCGGGAAAACCGTGGTGTACATCGGTTGCCTGTTTTTGATACTGGGGGTATTTGCCATGCTTTACGTGCGGGAGCGCCGCCTTTGGATTTGGGTGGCCCCTGCCCCCCACGGAGCGGGATCGCACGCCACGATGGCCCTGTCCTCCAACCGCAAGATGCTTGACACCGACAAAGACTTCCAACAGCTTGCACGACACTTGTTGCAGAGCGCCCCGGAGACCCAACCATGAACACCGCCACCCAGACCATAGAACTGAAAAGAACCCGTTCAAGCCAATCAGACGGCCAGGCTGGGTATTGGGCCCGCCGCTCGCTTTGGGATTGGGTTTTTGCCTTGCTGGTTGTGCTGGGTACCGGTTACGCATTTGTGACCTACAAGGCCCACATGGACGGTTACGAGCAAGCCATCTTGCTGGGTACAGCGCCGTCCCTGGTGGCGTTGGCGTGGTTCTGGCGGCCCCTGCGCCAGCTCACCGTTGTGGTTGCCGTGTTGTCCCTGTTGGCCATTGGCCTTTACCAGGTCGACGGACAGGCGCAGCTGGCACGTGCCGACCAGGTGTTTTTGCTCAAGTACTTCCTCTCCAGCCAGTCGGCCATTTTGTGGATGAGTGTGCTGTTTTTTATGGCCACCACTTTTTTCTGGGCGGGCATGTTGTCTCGCAGCAGCGGAGACACCTTTGAACTGTTGGGATCGCGCCTGACCTGGGTGGCGGTCACACTGGCGCTGGTGGGCACCATGGTTCGCTGGTACGAGGGTTACCTGATCGGACCCGATGTGGGCCACATACCCGTCAGCAACCTTTACGAGGTGTTTATCCTCTTCTCGTGGTTAACAGCGGCGTATTACCTGTACTACGAGGACACCTACCAAACCCGCCGCATGGGGGCGTTTGTGATGCTGGTGGTCAGCGCTGCTGTGGGGTTTTTGCTCTGGTATACGGTGGTCCGCGAGGCCCACCAAATCCAACCTTTGGTACCCGCCCTGCAGAGTTGGTGGATGAAATTGCACGTGCCTGCCAACTTCATAGGCTATGGTACCTTTGCGCTGTCGGCCATGTTGGCGTTTGCCTACCTGATCAAACAAAGTGCCGGTGAAACCCGCTGGTACAAGCTGGCCCCCTTGTGGTTGTTGGGTGTGGTTTTGTGTTTTGAACCCATCGTGTTCCGCCAGGGTGCTGCCAACAACGGGGGCAGTTACTGGTTTGTGTACTTTGGCGTGTCTGCCTTGATTGTGGGGGGCATACTGGCCGTCCGGGGCCGTATTGCGGACCGCTTGCCCAGCTTTGAAGTACTTGACGATGTGATGTACAAAGCCATTGCCGTGGGCTTTGCGTTTTTCACGATTGCCACCGTGTTGGGTGCGTTGTGGGCGGCCGAGGCTTGGGGCGGGTACTGGAGCTGGGACCCCAAAGAAACCTGGGCCCTGATCGTCTGGCTGAACTACGCCGC
>JBEBBB010000420.1:0-2740 GCA_041158605.1 Pseudomonadota bacterium | reverse complement strand
GATATCCTGGCGCGGGTGGTGGCACCCAAGCTGGCCGACAAATGGGGCAAACCCGTGGTGGTGGACAACAAGCCGGGCGGTGGTACCACCATCGGCACTGGCTTGGTGGCGCGGGCCCCCGGTGACGGGCACACCCTGTTGCTGACCGCGTTTGGTTACATTGGTAACCAGCTCATGCTGCCGCAAATGCCTTACGACGTGAAGGCGTTGAGCCCCTTGGCGATCATGGCCGACAGCCCCAGCGTGTTGTACGTGTCTGCCAAACTTCCCGTCAACAACCTGGCAGAGTTGGTGGCCTACGGCAAGGCCCACCCGGGCAAACTCACGTTTGCGTCCTCGGGTAACGCCTCCAGCCCCCACATCGCGGCCGAGATGTTTGCCGGTATGGCGGGCATACAAATGGTGCATGTGCCCTACAAAGGCAACGGCCCTGCCATCAACGATTTGTTGGGGGGGCAGGTTGATGCGTTGTTCGATTCGCCCGCCACCATGGCCCACGTCGCCACGGGTCGGCTCAAGGTTCTGGGGCACGGTTACACCCGCCCCAACCCGCGTTTGCCGGGTGTGCCCGCTATATCGCAGTCCGGCGTGCCTGGTTTGTCTGCGTTTGAGGCCGGTGGTTGGTTTGGTTTTGTGGTACCCACCAGCACCCCAGAGGCCTTGCAGCAGCGCCTCCACAACGACATACGTGCCGTGCTGGAGCAAGCCGACGTCCAAGAGGCGGTCGGCAAAGCCGGTGTGGACACCCGCACCATGGGCCGCGCGGAGTTTGCCGCTTACCTGCAAAAAGAACTGGACCGTTGGGGCCCGGTGATCCGCAGCCGCAACATCCGCCCCGACTGAACCGATACCTGCAAAGCCCAGAGGACACAACATGGTGCGAGACGCTGCTTTTTACGACCTGTTCCGCCAGGAACTGCACAACTTCATGGCCGGCCATTGCCCAGAGGCCCTGCGCGCCAAGGTGCGCAGCAACCAAAAACTGGGCCGCGAGGAGATGTCCAGCTGGCAACAGATCCTGCACGCCCACGGTTGGGGTGCGCCCAGCTGGCCCACCACCTGGGGAGGCACAGGCTGGGATCTGCAGCAGCGTTACCTGTTCGAAGAGGTGAGTGCCCAGCTCGACTGCCCACCCCTGTACCACCATGGCCTGGGCCACATCGGTCCGGTGATCATGCACTTTGGCACCGAGGCGCAAAAGGCGCGCTACCTGCCTCGCATCGTCGAAGGCAGCGAGTGGTGGTGCCAAGGCTACTCGGAGCCCGGTGCGGGTTCGGACCTGGCGTCGCTGAAAACAGCGGCGGTCCGCGATGGCGACCACTACGTGCTGAACGGCCAAAAAATCTGGACCTCACACGCCCAGGAAGCCGACGTGATGTACACCCTGGTGCGCACCTCCCAAGAGGCTCGCAAGCAGTCGGGTATTTCGCTGCTGGTCGTGCCCTTGAACACACCGGGCATCGAGATCCGGCCCATCCACACCATCGACCAGTGGCACCACGTGAATGAGGTGTTTCTCAACGATGTCCGGGTGCCGGTGGCGAACCTGATCGGCGTGGAGGGCGAGGGCTGGAAGTGCGCCAAGTTTCTGCTGGACCGCGAACGCCTGTCGCCCGCCACGGTGCCCCGTTTGCTGCGGCAACTGGAGCAGGTGGCCCAGACCATCCAAGAGCGCATCCGGGCGGACGGGCCGACCCCCAGTTTGCAAGCGGCGTTGCGCCGCCTGTTCGAGGCCGAGGCATCGGCCATGGGCGCGCGGGAAATGCTGCTGAGCGCCATCCAAGAAGAAATGAACGGCACGTTGGCTGCGGCCAAGTCTTCCGCGCTCAAGCTGCACTGTTCCGAGTTGTCGCAGGCCATTTCCAGCTTGGCCTATGACCTCGCCGCCACCGATTTTGGCCCCCGCTTGCTGCCCGAGGTGCCCGCTGATGGTGGAGCTGACGATTTGGTGTTGGGCCGCCAGCAGGTCCACACCTACCTGTTTTACCGCTCACGAACCATCGCCGGTGGGACCAGTGAGGTGCAAAAAAACGTGATCGCGCGCGATCTTTTTGGAGCTTGAACCATGGCTTTTCACGCCACACCGATGTTCCCGGGCGACCTGTACGACTCCGCATTGCGGCTGGCGGCCAGCCCGGAGCCAGGTCGCCACACCCCAGCCGCCAACGTGGCCAGCGGGCGCTGGCGGCAGATGTTGACCCTGGGGTGGCCCGCTGTGCTGGTGCCCGAAGCCGCTGGTGGCGTGGGGGGCACCCTGGCCGACCTGGCCGCTGTGGTTGAGGCCAGCGCCCGCCACGCTTGGGCGGTGCCCCTGATCGATCGGTGTGCACTGGCACCCCTGGTGTTGGCGCCTTGGGCGGCGCAGCCTGCGGTGCAGGCGCTCTTCGAGGCCATTGCCAGCGGGGAGGCGTCGGTGGCCACTGCCTTGGACGCCGCCGGCCGTTTGCCCGGTTCGCGCAACGGCCTCCAGCCCCTGGTGGGTGGTGCTTTTCAAGGCGAGCTGCGCGGCGTGGACCTGAGCGAACCCGCCACGCACCTGCTGTTCAATGGCACCGACGCTGCATCGGGCGAGGCGGTGTTGTGGTGTGTGCCCGCGACCGCCTGGGCGGCGCGCGCCCGTTGTTACGCGGGCGTGGACGGCCGGCGCACGGCCGACCTCTCGCTGGATGGTTTGCCGGTGTCCAGTGCCCTGGCCCTGGCGCGGGGGCCTGCGGTCTCGGACGCGGTCACCCAGGCCGTG
>JBEBBB010000419.1:0-3138 GCA_041158605.1 Pseudomonadota bacterium | reverse complement strand
GACCCTGGGCCCCAAAGGCCGCAACGTGGTGCTGGAGCGTTCTTTCGGCGCCCCCACCGTGACCAAGGACGGTGTGTCCGTGGCCAAAGAGATCGAACTGAAAGACAAGCTGCAAAACATGGGCGCCCAGATGGTCAAGGAAGTCGCTTCCAAAACCTCTGACAACGCCGGCGACGGCACCACCACCGCCACCGTGCTGGCACAAGCCATCGTGCGCGAAGGCATGAAATACGTGGCCGCCGGCATGAACCCCATGGACCTGAAGCGCGGTATCGACCGTGCTGTGGAAGCCCTGATCGCCGAACTGAAAAAGGCCTCCAAGCCCACCACGACCTCCAAAGAGATCGCCCAAGTGGGCTCCATCTCCGCCAACTCCGACTCCAGCATCGGCGACATCATCGCCAACGCCATGGACAAAGTGGGCAAAGAAGGCGTAATCACCGTTGAAGACGGCAAATCCCTGCAAAACGAGTTGGATGTCGTGGAAGGCATGCAGTTCGACCGCGGCTATCTGTCGCCCTACTTCATCAACAACCCTGAAAAACAAGCCGCGCTGCTGGACAACCCCTTTGTCCTGCTGTTCGACAAAAAGATCAGCAACATCCGCGACCTGCTGCCCACGCTGGAAGCCGTGGCCAAAGCCGGCCGCCCCCTGCTGATCATTGCAGAAGACGTTGAAGGTGAAGCCCTGGCCACCCTGGTGGTCAACACCATCCGCGGCATCCTGAAAGTGGTGGCTGTCAAAGCCCCTGGCTTCGGCGACCGCCGCAAAGCCATGCTGGAAGACATCGCCATCCTGACCGGTGGCAAAGTCATCGCTGAAGAAGTGGGCCTGACCCTCGAAAAAGTGACGCTGGCCGACCTGGGCCAAGCCAAACGGATCGAAGTGGGCAAGGAAAACACCACCATCATCGACGGTGCTGGCGCCGCTGTGGACATCGAAGCCCGCGTGAAACAAATCCGCGTGCAAATCGAAGAGGCCACCTCCGACTACGACCGCGAAAAGCTGCAAGAGCGCGTGGCCAAACTGGCTGGCGGTGTGGCCGTCATCAAGGTTGGTGCCGCCACCGAAGTCGAGATGAAAGAGAAAAAGGCCCGCGTGGAAGACGCCCTGCACGCCACCCGCGCCGCAGTGGAAGAAGGCATTGTGGCCGGTGGTGGTGTGGCCTTGCTGCGCGCCCGCCAAGCCGCTGGCGCCATCAAAGGCGACAACGCTGACCAAGACGCTGGCATCAAGCTGGTGTTGAAAGCCATTGAAGCGCCCCTGCGCGAGATCGTGGCCAACGCCGGTGGCGAGCCTTCTGTGGTCGTCAACGCGATCCTGGCTGGCAAAGGCAACCACGGCTTCAACGCCGCCAACGACACCTACGGCGATATGATCGAAATGGGTATCTTGGACCCCACCAAAGTGACCCGCACCGCGCTGCAAAACGCCGCCTCCGTGGCCAGCCTGATGCTGACCACCGAGTGCATGGTCGCCGAAGCCCCCAAGGATGACGCCCCCGCCGGCGGCATGCCTGGCGGCATGGGCGACATGGGTGGCATGGGCGGCATGGGGATGTGATCTCCAGGTTCGGGCCCACGCCCGAACCTCACCGCACAACCGCAGGTGGCTCGGGGCCCCTGCGGTTTTTTTTCGCTTGCAGGGCTTGGTGTCAGGGTATGACCTGTGTTCAAAGGCTGCGCTTGTTGGTGGAATGGCGGAAACCTTTCCGAACGCCGACGCCATGCCCGCCAGCCTCCACGCCCCACACCACCAAAGCCCCCAGGGTTTTTGCATTCCCCATCCAACCCCTGTAGCCGTAGGGCTCCCGCCGGCTGTCACCTCCACCGCGCAATGGTTGTATGCACAAGGTATCGCCCCCACGTGGCTGGACATCCACCACACAACCGAGGGGTGGCACTACCGCCTCACCCCAGAGGCGTGGCTCATGCTCACACCCGGGTTCAACACCCTGAACCTGCGGCAACACCTGCCCCGCTCCCACCACAACCTGACATCAGAAATTTTGGTGGCTTTACTGGCGTCACCGTTGCCCACGGTCTTCCCGACATTTGATGAATTGTGTGCACATGTCGCCGCAAGGCGCCACACCTGCGAAGCAGGCGCGCTGACCACCTTGGCATTTGCCACAGAAACAGCAGAACGCCCAGAAAGCCACTGGCGTTACCACACCGATACGGGGTTCACACTGCAACCACACGCCAGCCTGATTGACGCGCTTCGACTGGCCACCCAGCCCTCCGTATCCGGATCGCTTTATTCGTTCTCGTGCTACAGGGCCACCGAGTATGTGTTGCTGCTGGGACTCGCCCAAACACTGGCCGGTCACAACCCTGATTTGCTCCAGACACTGGAGGAAACCTGGCGCCAGGAAGCCATCGCCTCTGCCCGGTTTCACGACACGTTTTTGGTAGAGACAGGCAGCACGGAGCACCCACTGCCCATGTGTTTTTATACCCCTGGTGACCGGGTTTGGTTTCGGAACCCAGACGAAGCGTCAGCCGATGTCACGGGTTTTGAGGGCTCTTGGGTGGTTTATGTGGGCAACGGCCGTTTCACCGATTTCTGGCGTCCCCAATCCCATTACACGCTCGAAAGCAAATGCCTGGAAATTTTCCATTGGCGCCATGCCTTGGTCACCCAAGGGGATGGGAGCGTTTGCGTAGACGAAAACCTGGTTTGGGCGGAGTTGGACCAACTCGCAGCATCCGATACAGCCACCCAACAGCGGCGTGCAGATATTCTGGACCGCATGATGCGTTACCGCGACAACCGCGGTGTCTACGCAGATGGCGGTTGTATAGACTCCACCCGGGAGTTTTTGGCCTACATGTGCCCTGGCACCCTGACCATCAACTTGCCCAACATGGAGCCGACTCTCTCCGTCCTCAACGGGCTTGCAACAACCCGTCCAATTTGACCGCATCCGTGGCGAAAGCCCGGATGCCCTCAGACAGCTTGTCTGTGGCCATGGCGTCTTGGTTCAGTGCCCAGCGGAAACCCGCTTCGTCCAGCCTCACGGTCGGCTCCTCCGCCCCAGCACCGACCACCAAGGCATTGGGCACGTCCCCGTCAGTGGCATCCAGCTGGGCCAACAGCTCTGGCGCAATCGTGAGCAAATCACAACCCGCCAA
>JBEBBB010000418.1:0-2732 GCA_041158605.1 Pseudomonadota bacterium | reverse complement strand
GCTGTTGACGGCGATCACACTGGGTATCTTGGCCACCGGTGCCAAAAAGGCCATGTCGTCGAGGGTGTAAGGGGTTTTGCTCAGGTTGGGCATGCCCGCCAAGGGGCCAGGGGCCACCAGTGCGATGGTGTAGCCATCTGGGGCTGCCTTCACCGTGGCGTCCACCCCAATGGTGCCGCCAGCGCCCCCTTTGTTGTCCACCACCACAGGCTGGCCCAAAGTGGTTTGCATGTGGGTTGCCAGCATGCGCGCCAGGGAGTCTGCAGGGCCACCGGCCGCGTAAGGCACGATCAGTTTGATGGGTTTGCTGGGCCAGGCTTGCGCCTGTGCGGTACCGATCAAGGTGCCCAACAGGGTGGCTGTGGCCAGAGCCCAGTGGGCGGCGGCGCGGCGTGTGGTTTGCATGGATGTCTCCTGGCGAGGCTACACCAGCGGCTCTGCACGCCGCAGGTATGTGGGTTTTGGGCCAGTGTAGGTGGGCGTGCGTCAGGCAGCTATGCACCCAAAGTGCAAGGCTGTTATGCAGCCGGGATGGTGCGGTGTGTCAGCCCCGCCCGGCACTCACCAACCGCGACACGGTCTGCGCCGCCGCCCGGAGCGCTGGCAGCATGGTGCGCTGCAGCGTGGCCGCGTCGGTGCGGTTGGCTTGCCCCGATATGTTGAGCGCGGCCACGGTCTCACCCCGCCGGTTGGTGATCGGAGCGGCCATGGACACCAAACCTTCTTCCAACTCCTGGTCCACCACACACCACCCCTGGGCCCTGACCCCTTGCACGGCGGCCAGCAGGTCGTCGATACCGGTCAGGGTGTGCCGGGTGCGCGCGGGCCGCTCGCTGGCGGCCAGCAGGTCGCGCGCCTGCGCGTCGGGCAGGCCGGCCAGCAACACCCGGCCCATGGAGGTGCAGTAGGCCGGCAGCCGCGAACCCACCGCCAGGTTCAACGACATGATTTTGTGGGTGTGCACGCGGACCACGTAAACGATGTCGCTGCCATCCAGCACCGCCGCCGAGCAGGACTCTTTGACCTCTGCCGTGAGCTGTTCCATCACCGGTTGGGCCAGGTTCCAGGTGGGCAGCGAGGAGAGGTAGGCAAAACCCAGCTCCAGGATGCGGGGCGTGAGGCGAAACCACTTGCCGTCGCTGTGCACGTAACCCAAGGTTTGCAAGGTCAACAGGATGCGGCGGGCGCCCGCCCGGGTCAGACCACTGCGTTGGGCCACCTCGGTCAGCGTTTGTTCGGGCGCGTCGGCGTTGAAGGTGCGGATCACCGCCAGCCCCCGGGCAAACGATTGCACAAAACCGTCGCCAGGGGCGGGGGTGTTGTCGGTTCGGGCGGCGGGGTTGGCCATGGCGAGGTGTTTCGGTTAAAATTCAATTGTCGAACAAATGTTCGATATAAGAACATTTTAAGCGGTTCTCACGATAGGAGCAAGCGTTGATCAACAAAATCGTCGCCTCGGTTGCCGAGGCTTTGGCCGGTGTCCCAGATGGGGCCACTGTGTTGGTCGGGGGGTTTGGCACGGCGGGCATTCCGAACGAGCTGATCGATGGCCTGATCGAACAAGGGGCCCGGGACCTGACCGTGGTGAACAACAACGCGGGCAATGGCGAGACCGGTTTGGCTGCGTTGTTAAAAGCCGGCCGGGTTCGCAAAATCATTTGCAGCTTCCCGCGCCAGGCGGATTCGCAGGTGTTTGATGGCCTGTACCGCAGCGGCCAGATCGAACTGGAACTGGTGCCCCAAGGCAACCTGGCCGAGCGGCTGCGCGCGGCTGGTGCGGGGGTGGGCGCGTTTTTCACTCCCACGGGTTACGGCACCGAGTTGGCCAAAAACCCCGATGGCAGTCCGAAAGAAACCCGGGTCATCGACGGCAAGCCCTATGTGCTCGAGTACCCCATCCACGGCGATGTGGCGCTGATCCGCGCGGAAGCGGGCGACCGCTGGGGCAACCTCTTGTACCGCAAAGCGGCGCGCAACTTTGGCCCGGTGATGGCCACGGCGGCCAAGTGCACCATCGCCTCGGTCCACGAGGTGCTGCCGCTGGGTGCCATTGACCCCGAAACGGTGGTGACCCCTGGCATTTTTGTGCAGCGTGTGGTGCAGGTGCCTCGCAGCGTGACGCAAGCCGGTGGCTTTAAACAGGCCTGAGGCCCAGGAGACGCACATGAGCAACTACACCAAACGCAGCAAAGAACAACTGGCACAACGGGTGGCGCAGGACATTTTTGACGGCGCCTACGTGAACCTGGGTATCGGGCAGCCGACCCTGGTTGCCAACTACCTGCCCGAGGGCCTGGAGGTGGTGCTGCACAGCGAAAACGGGATTTTGGGCATGGGCCCGGCCCCGGCCCCGGCCGCTGGCGCCGAGGACTACGACCTCATCAACGCGGGCAAACAGCCGGTGACCTTGTTGAAGGGCGGCGCGTTTTTTCACCACGCCGACAGCTTCGCCATGATGCGGGGCGGGCACATCGACATCAGCGTGCTGGGGGCGTTCCAGGTGTCCGCCACCGGCGACCTGGCCAACTGGAGCACCGGCGAACCGGGGGCCATACCTGCGGTGGGCGGTGCGATGGACCTGGCCGTGGGGGCCAAACAGACCTGGGTGATGATGGACCTGCTGACCAAAAAGGGCGAGAGCAAGGTGGTGCCTCAGTGCACCTACCCCTTGACCGGTTTGGCCTGCGTGGCCCGCATCTACAGCGACCTGGCCACCCTGGCTTGCACCCCCG
>JBEBBB010000417.1:0-5045 GCA_041158605.1 Pseudomonadota bacterium | reverse complement strand
GGCGCCTGATGGGTTCCTACATTGATAGGAACCCAGCTTGTCAACCCTTGCGGGCTTGTTCGATCAGGTAGTCGGCCACCTGGAGCGAGCGGTCCAGGGTTTGGGCCAAAGAACCGGAGGTGAAATAGCGGCCAGCGATACCGATGGAGGGCACACCATCCACCTGGTAGGCGTCTTGCAGCTGGGCCGCTTTGCGGGCTTTGCTGGTGACACCAAACGAGCGGTAGGTTTCGCTGAAGGTGTTGCGGTCCAGGCCTTGTTTAACGGCCCAGTCCACGATGGTGGCCTGGGTATCGAGTTTCTGCCGCTCCACATGGATGGCGTAAAACACTTTTTTGTGCAGCTCTTCGACCTTGCCCATGGCTTCCAGTGTGTAGAACAGTTGCTGCTGGGGGACAAAGTTGTCGCGGAAGGCCACAGGCACCCGCTTCACCACCACGTGGGCGGGTTGGCGTTTGGCCCAGGCGTCAAAAGAGGGCTCAAAGGCGTTGCAATGGGGGCAGGCATACCAAAAGAATTCGACCACTTCAACCTTGCCAGCGGGGGTCTCAATCGGTGCGGGTTTGCTGAGTTTGAGGTAGTCGGCACCTTCGCGTGGTGCACGCGCCTGGGCGTGGGTCACAGTGGAGAGGGTGCTGGCGCTGGCCGCAGATGCGAGCAAGAGGCCTTGGGAAAACGCGCGCCGGTTGATGGATGGCATGTCAAAAAACTCCGAAGTGTGTGGTGGTAGGAGCGGGCCGCAACCCAAAAAGTTCAGCGGGTTCTGCGTGTTTTACCGTTGCACGCGCACCAAAGCGGCTTCAAAACCCTGGCCACCCAAGCGGCCTTGAACGGCATCGGCGTCGGCTTTGAGGGCGTAAGGGCCCACCCGGACACGGTACATGGTGCGCCCGGCCTGTTCGCGTTCGGTCACCTTGGCGTCCAGGCCCAGCATGGCCAGTTTGGCCCGTTGGGACTCGGCCTCTTCGGGGGCTTTGAACGCACCGGCTTGCACAAAATACACAAAGGGGTCGGGGGTTGGGGTGTCGGTGTCCGCAGCGGGTTTGGGCGTGTCGGTTTTGGACTGGATCAGCGCACCCAAAGGGTCGCCGGGTTTGCTGGGCGTACCGCTGGCGGCGCTGGGGGCGGCAGGTGTTGCCGCCGGCTCCGGGGTCTGTGCCGGAGCGGCTGGGGCGGCTGGGGCAGCTGGCGCGGATTTGCCACCCAACCCAGCGTTGGGGTTCCAGGTTTTGTTGCGTTCGGCTTCAGCGGCGTCTTCGGCGGGTTTGCGTTGTACACCGCGGTCCACCAGAGGAATGGGGACCTTGGTCACGTAAACCGCGACCGCCAAAGCCACACCCAGGCCGACCAGCAGGCCGGCGACAAAACCGACCAGCGTGCCGCCGGTCTGGGGGTGCAGAGTAGGGGAAAAGGGGGCGTTGCCGTGGGTCATGGTGGTGGCATTGTGCAACATCAACCGCCCTGCAGCCGTTGCAATTGGTGTTTCTGGATGCGGTAGCGGAGGGTGTCGCGGCTGATACCCAGGGCCTTGGCCGCCAGGCTGACGTTCCATTGGGTGTGCTCCAGGGCATCCAACAGATGTTGCCGTTCCAGTGCTTCCAGCGTGGTGGTGGAACCGTTGGGTGCAACGCTGGCAGGCTTGGGTCGAGCCTGTGCTTCTGGCAAGCCCAATTGCCCGGCATCCAACACCGGCGTGGGGTGCATCAACACCGCCCGCTCCAGGGTGTTGCGCAACTCGCGCACGTTGCCCGGCCAGGGGTAGCTGTTGAGCAACTGTTCGGCATCTGGGGTCAACACCGTGGTTTCCCGGCCGTAACGCTGGGACAGGTGTTGTAAAAAATGCCGTGCCAACAACAGCACGTCACCTGGTCTGCTTCGCAAAGGGGGCAGTTGGATCTGAAGCACTCCCAGCCGGTACAAGAGATCGCCCCGGAACCGCCCCTCAGCCACCGCTTGGGTGAGGTCGCGGTTGGTGGCCGCCACCACCCGGATGTTGACCTGCCGGTCGCGAACGGCCCCGAGCGGTCGGACCCGCTGGTTTTCCAGCACGCGCAGCAACTTGGCCTGCAAGTTGATGTCCAGTTCACCGATCTCGTCCAGAAACAAAGTGCCACCGTCGGCGGCTTCGATCAAACCCACCTTGCGCTGGCGGGCGTCGGTGAACGCCCCTTTTTCATGGCCAAACAGTTCGTCTTCCATCAAGTGGGCGGGCAGTGCCGCACAGTTGATGTCTATGAAGGCTGCCCGGGCTCTCGGGCCCGCTTGGTGGCATGCCCGCGCCACAAGCTCTTTGCCCGTGCCCGTTTCTCCCAAGATCAATACCGGCGGGACGGGTGCGTGGTCTGTGGGCTCTGAGGTGGCTATGGCTTGTATGGTTTCCCGAAGGCGCTGCATCACTTGGGCTTGGCCAATGAGCGCGTTCACGCTGCTGTGCAGGGCCTCTTTCTGGCGGTAGTGGTCCAGAGCAAGCCGATCGACCCGGTCTTGCAGGGCCCTGCTCACCACCTGGTCCAAGGTGGCCAGCGCGATGGGTTTGGTGAGCAAATCCATGGAGCCAGCCTTCATGGCCTCGACCGCCAAGTGGATGCTCCCATGCCCGGTGACCATGATGATCCGCGTATCTGGGCGCGCGTGGCGCAGGGCCTTGATCACCTCCAATCCATTCAACCCTGGTAACTGGAAATCAACGATGACCACATCGGGGGGGCTTTGTGCGGCCATGGCCAAGCCGTCCTCACCATGGTGCGCAACGGCCACACCGTGACCCTGCCGTTCAAAGTAACGGGCGATGTTTTTGGCCAAAACCGTTTCGTCTTCTATGACCAGCAGTTGTGCCATCGATGGTGTGCTTTCAGGTTGCGGGGTGTGGGTTGGCCAATGGCAGCCGCAGCGTCACGCGGCTGCCTGGGGGCTCTGGTGCCGCCTGGAGGTCTATGCTGCCACCCCATTGTTCCAAGGTCCGACGGGCAAGTGCCAAGCCTATGCCCAGCCCCCCTGTTTTGGTGCTGAAAAAAGGTCGAAAAACCGCCAATTTGGCCGCCTCATCCAAACCTGTTCCTGTGTCCGTGACCTGGAGCTCGGCATGCAGTGGGTCCTGGGTCCACTGCAACAAGAGGGAGCCGCCTTGTGGCATCGCTTCGATCGCGTTGGCCAACACACTCAGCACGATCTGCCGCAACATGGCCGGGTGGGCCCACACCTGAGGCCCTGGATCGTCCGGTAACAGCTTGTGGATGCCTTGCCGGGCCATGTCGTTGTGCAGCTCGGTCAGGCAGTCCTCGCAAAGGGGTCGCAAGTCGACCGCCATCAAGGGCAGCTGGGGGGCGTTGGACACCCGAACCAGTTCGGTGATCCAGCGGTCGGCCCGGTCCACCGAGGCCATGATGTCGTCGCAGTGTTCTTGTTGGTCTGGGGCGTTTGCCGGGGTGCTGCCCAGCATCTCGGCCGATACCCGTATCGAGGCCAAGGGGTTGCGCAGGTTGTGGGCTACCGCCCCCGCCAGTTCAACAGCTCCCGCCAGTGCCTGTGTTTCGGTGAGTTGGGCCTGTTGTTCCCGCATCACCTTGTTGGCCCGTCCAACCACACCGTTCAAGGCCACAAACAGCACCACCGCAGAGGCGGCACAGGCCAACCACAGTTGAATCAAGGCCTCGCGGATCAAGGCGCTGAGTTGCAGTGGCACCTTGTACAACTCGACCACACCCAAAACCCGTCGTTCACCAGGCACAAAGATGGGGATGTAGCTTTCAACGTAATAACTGTTCGGCGTGACCAGTCCCGCGTGTTCGGTTTTTTGGAGGTCTTTTGGATCGAGTTGGCCGCTGTGTACCACCAATTGGCCTTGCAAAGCCTGGTCTCGCTCGGTGTTGACGGCATCGCGCTGACCTATGAGCTGTTCGTCGGTGGACCACACCACCCGTCCCTCTGGGTTGTATGCGTTGGCCCGCACCGGTTCGGTCATCGATGACAGGTGGGCCATGGACTCCAAAAAGCGGCGGCGCAGGAGAGGGTCGTCAGGGTGCTGTAAAAACGGCCCGGACTGATCGGTCAGCAACAGGTTCTGGATGAAGTCCATGCTGACCTCGCCCTCGCGCTGCAACATGCGTTGGGTCAGCATGGTGGACAACAACCACCCCAGGCCCAGGGCGATGGCCACGATCACCCCCAGGCTGGTCAGCGCAAAGCGTTTTTGGAGGTCAAACACCGGCGCTGTGGGCGTGGGGGATGTGGGCATGTTTACATTTTTTGGGGTGCGCTGACGCCGAGCACCGCCAAGCCGTTGCGCAACACCTGGGCTGTGGCGGCCACCAGTGCCAGGCGGGCCTGTTTCACCACCGGGTCGTCCACCAGGATGCGTTCGGCGTCGTAGTAGCTGTGGTAGGTGGCGGCCAGTTCGCGCAGGTAGAAGGTCACGTCGTGTGGCGCAAAGTCCTGGGCGGCATCGGTCAGCATGGCAGGGTACCTGGCCAATTGCAACATCAAGGCCTGGGCTTGCGGGCCTTCCAATGCGGTCAAGTCGGCCTGGTGCAGCGCGGCCAGGTCCCCGCCTTCTTTGTCGTGCCACTGGGCCAGCACCGAGCAGATGCGCGCGTGCGCGTACTGCACGTAAAAGACCGGGTTGTCGTTGTTTTGCTGGATGGCCAGGTCCACGTCGAAGGTGTATTCGGTGTCGGGCTTGCGGCTGAGCAGGAAAAACCGGACAGCGTCTTTGCTGGTCCACTCGATCAGGTCGCGCAAGGTCACGTAGCTGCCCGCGCGTTTGCTGATCTTGACCTCTTGGCCGCCGCGCACCACCCGCACCATGGTGTGGAGCACGTAGTCGGGGTAGCCCTCAGGGATGCCCACGCCCGCGGCCTGCAAGCCGGCGCGCACCCGCGCAATGGTGCCGTGGTGGTCGGTGCCCTGGATGTTGACCACCTTGGTGTAACCGCGCTCCCATTTGCTGATGTGGTAGGCCACATCGGGTACGAAGTAGGTGTAGCCGCCGTCGCTTTTGCGCATGACGCGGTCTTTGTCGTCACCGTAATCGGTGCTGCGCAGCCACA
>JBEBBB010000416.1:0-9296 GCA_041158605.1 Pseudomonadota bacterium | reverse complement strand
GCGCGCCTCCAGGATCATGCGGCCCACCCGGGGGTCCAAGGGCAGTTTGGCCAGTTCGGCCCCCAGGGGGGTGAGCTCGTTCTGCTCGTCCACCGCGCCCAGCTCTTGCAGCAGCTGGTACCCGTCGGTGATGGCGCGGCGGGTGGGGGCCTCCAGGAACGGAAAATCCTCCACCACCCCCAGGTGCAGCGACTTCATGCGCAAAATCACGGCCGCCAACGACGATCGCAAAATCTCAGGGTCGGTGAAGCGCGGCCGGCCGTTGAAGTCGGCCTCGTCGTACAGGCGTATGCAGATGCCGTCGGCCACCCGGCCACAGCGGCCCGCGCGCTGGTTGGCGGCGGCCTGGCTGATGGGCTCCACCAGCAGCTGCTCCACCTTGCTGCGCAGGCTGTAGCGCTTGACACGGGCAGTGCCCGCATCGATCACGTACCGGATGCCCGGCACCGTGAGCGAGGTCTCGGCTACGTTGGTGGCCAGCACGATGCGGCGGGCACCACCCGGGTGGAAGATGCGGTCTTGTTCGGCTTGGCTGAGGCGGGCGAACAGCGGCAACACCTCGGCCGAGCGCAGCACCGGTTGGTGGCTCAGGTGTTTGCGCAAGTGGTCGGCGGCTTCGCGGATCTCGCGCTCACCGGGCAAAAACACCAAGATATCGCCCCCAATGGCGCCACCCCGCCACAACTCGTCCACCCCATCGGCAATGGCCTCGTTGAGACCGTAGTCGCGGCTGTCTTCAAACGGCCGGTAGCGCATTTCAACCGGGAAGGTGCGCCCCGAGACCATGATGACCGGGGCTGGCCCCTTGCGCGACGCAAAATGCTGCGCAAAACGGTCGGCGTCGATGGTGGCCGAGGTGACCACCACTTTGAGGTCCGGGCGGCGCGGCAAAATTTGCCGGATGTAGCCCAGCAAAAAATCGATGTTCAGGCTGCGCTCGTGGGCCTCGTCGATGATGAGCGTGTCGTAGGCCTTAAGCAGGGGGTCGGTTTGGGTCTCGGCCAGCAAAATGCCGTCGGTCATCAATTTGACAGACGCGTTGCGGCTGAGACGGTCCTGGAACCGAACCTTGTAGCCCACCACCTCGCCCAAGGGGGTTTTGAGTTCTTCCGCGATGCGCTGCGCCACGGAACTGGCGGCAATACGGCGGGGCTGTGTGTGACCTATCACCTGCCGCGAACCCGGTGCAGCACGCCCCATGGCCAGCGCGATTTTGGGCAGCTGCGTGGTTTTGCCCGAACCGGTTTCGCCACAAACCACCACCACCTGGTGCTCGCGCAAAGCCGCTTCGATATCGTGGCGTTTGCCCGAGACCGGCAGGGATTCGGGAAACGCTAGGGTGTAAGGAGAGGCCTGCAAATGACAAACTCGGTTTTGTTCCAACAAGCTGCGATTATCCTAGGGGGTTGCGCACCTGGGTTTGCACCCCGATACCACCCATCTATTTCGCCATGTCCGCTGTTTTTAACTTCACCTTTGTGCCCTGGTTCCGGTCGGTGGCGCCCTACATCCACAAGTTCCGGAACCAGACCTTTGTGGTGGGCATACCGGGCGAGGCCATTGCGGCGGGCAAGTTGCCCAACCTGGCCCAAGACCTGGCGCTGATCCAAAGCATGGGCGTGCGCATCGTGCTGGTGCACGGTTTCCGCCCACAAGTCAACGACCAACTGCACGCCAAAGGCCACGAAGCCCGCTACCACAACGGCATCCGCATCACCGATGGGGTAGCGCTGGATTGCGCCCAGGAAGCGGCTGGGCAACTGCGTTACGAAATCGAAGCCGCTTTCAGCCAGGGCTTGCCCAACACCCCCATGGCCGGCGCCACGGTGCGGGTGATTTCGGGCAATTTCATCACCGCGCGACCTGTGGGCATTGTGGACGGGGTGGACTATCAACACTCCGGCTTGGTGCGCAAAGTGGACGTGGACGCCCTGATGCGCACCCTGGACATGGGCGCTGTGGTGCTGCTGTCCCCCTTTGGTTTTTCCCCCACGGGCGAGGCGTTTAACCTGACCATGGAAGAGGTGGCCACCAGCGTGGCCATCGCTTTGCAAGCCGACAAGCTGCTGTTTTTGACCGAGGTACCCGGTATCCGGCAAGACCCCAGCCAGCCTGCCAGCGACGACAACCCCATCGATACCGAAATGCCATTGGCGGTGGCCGAGCGCCTTTTAGCCCAGGCCCCACCCAGCCAAAACCCCACCGACACGGGCTTTTACCTGCAGCACTGCGTGAAAGCCTGCAAAGCCGGCGTGGAGCGCAGCCACATCATCCCGTTTGCGGTCGATGGCGCCTTGTTGCTGGAGGTGTATGTCCACGACGGCATCGGCACCATGGTGGTGGACGAAAAACTGGAAAGCCTGCGGGAGGCCAACGCGGACGACGTGGGCGGCATCTTGCAGCTGATCGAGCCCTTTGAAAAAGACGGCACCCTGGTCAAACGCGACCGCACCGAAATCGAACGCGATGTGGGCCATTACACCATCGTCGAACACGATGGCGTGATCTTTGCCTGCGCAGCGCTGTACCCCTACCCCGAGGCCAAAACCGCCGAAATGGCCGCCTTGACCGTGTCACCCCAGGCCCAAGGCCAAGGCGACGGTGAAAAAATCCTGAAACGCATCGAACAACGGGCGCGCTATATGGGACTGGACAGCATCTTCGTGCTGACCACCCGCACCATGCACTGGTTCCTGAAGCGGGGTTTTGTGGCGGTGGACCCCGATTGGCTGCCAGACGCCCGCAAACGCAAGTACAACTGGGACCGCCGCAGCATGGTGCTCGTGAAAAAACTCGGTTAAGCGGTTGAGCCGTCAGGCCTCTACCACCAATGGAAAGTGGGCCCGCAGCCCGTCAGGCCCTGCGTGAAAGGGCACGGTCAACAAGGCACGGTTGTCGGGGGATAAACGCCGCCACAAGCCGTCACGCTCGTTACCGGGGTCACCGGCCACGTACATTTGCGTGGTCAACAAAGGCAAACGCCCCAACACGACCTTGAAATGGATATGGGGTGTGCGCCCGGTGTAGGCCACTGGTCTGATGGTGCGAAAACGGTACCGTCCGTCCCGCCCCACCACCGCACGGCCCCAGCCCTGGAAAGCGGGGTCGGCTTTGTCGCCATCTCCTGGGTGGTGGTAGTGCCCGGCATCGTCACATTGCCAAATTTCGACCACGCCCCCTGCCAGGGGGACGCCGTCCACATCGGTCAGAGTCCCTTCCACCCACGCGGGCTGTCCACCGCTGTACCGCGCAGCGCCATTGCGCAGCAGATCGTTGTCTTGGTCGGCCGGCAAACGGACTGGGTAAAAAGGGCCTTCCATTTGGGCAGGGGTGGGGCGCAACCCTTGGGCCCCTGCCTGCCTGGGCAAACCCGCCCAAGCCACAGCCAAACCGGCCACCGATGCCCCGACCCACAAACGGCGGTTGCGGTTGAATGCCACCATGTCAAACTCCTGTGCTTCTGTCACACTTGTGAGCACAGCTTTGCCCATAGGTTCCCTGGCTGTTACCGTTACCCGTTACCCGTTACCCGTTACGCACACCCACACCATGTTTGCCCGCCCTCGCCACCTCGACACCACCTGCCCCAACGCTGGGCGCCAGCCTTGGCTCGCAACCCTGGGCGCCATGCTGGTGGTGGCGGTGTGCAACACGCCCGCCCCCGTAATGGCTGACACCGTGGGCTGCGTGACCACCGCTTGGAAGCTGGTGGGTGCCAACCACCGGGTGTGTGTGGAAGCCTTTGCCGACCCCAAAGTACCGGGCGTGACCTGCCATGTGAGCCAGGCCCGCACAGGGGGCATCAGTGGCAGCTTGGGCCTGGCGGAAGACCCGTCCCAGTTCTCGCTGGCCTGCCGCCAGACGGGGCCCATCACCCTGCCCGCCCAGCTGCCCAAAGACGAGGTGGTGTTCAGCGAAGACACATCGGTGTTGTTCAAAGAAACCCGGGTGGTTAGGCTCTGGGACACCAACAACCGCACCTTGGTGTACCTGGGCATCAGCCGCAGGTTCATCGAGGGGGCACCCGCCAACAGCATATCCACAGTGCCTGTGATGCCCTGGCGTTGATTTTTTGACCACAACCACACAGGAGTTGATGCATGAGCCTTTTCCAATGGGCAGAAAAACCCGAAACCGCCTTGCAAGCGGGGGGCGTGATAGGCCCTGATGAACGCCTGCCTTGGGGTAGCACAGCTGTGATGGGGGTGCAGCACCTGATCGCCATGTTTGGCGCCACCGTGCTGGCCCCGATTTTGATGGGCTTCAACCCCAACGTGGCGGTGCTGATGAGCGGTGTGGGCACCCTGCTCTTTTTCCTGTTCACCGGCGGCAAGGTGCCCAGCTACCTGGGCTCCAGTTTTGCGTTCATTGGTGTGGTGATCGCCGCGAGTGGTTATGGCGGCACAGGCCCCAACACCAACCTGGGCGTGGCCCTGGGCGGCATCATCGCCTGTGGTGCGGTGTACACCTTGATAGGCCTGTTGGTGCAGGCCACCGGCACGGGGTGGATTGAGCGTTTTATGCCTCCGGTGGTGACCGGGTCTGTGGTGGCAGTGATCGGCCTGAACCTGGCCCACATCCCCATCAAAAACATGGCCCCCACAGCTTTTGACGCTTGGATGCAAGCCATCACTTTTGTGTGTGTGGGCCTGGTGGCTGTGTTCACCAAAGGCATGGTTCAACGCTTGCTGATTTTGATGGGCTTGTTGGTGGCCAGCGTGGTGTACGCGGTGCTGACCAACGGCTTGGGCCTGGGCAAACCCCTGGACCTGAGTGGTGTGGCCAACGCGGCCTGGATCGGTATGCCCAGCTTCAGCAGCCCCGTGTTCAGCGCCAACGCCATGCTGCTGATCGCGCCAGTGGCCATCATCCTCGTGGCGGAAAACCTGGGCCACATCAAGGCCGTGACCGCCATGACAGGCAAAGACCTGGACCGCTACATGGGCCGGGCTTTTATGGGCGACGGTGTGGCCACCATGGTCAGCGGTGCAGCGGGCGGGACCGGTGTCACCACCTACGCCGAGAACATAGGCGTGATGGCCGCCACCAAAATCTACTCCACCGCCGTGTTCTTGGTGGCTGCTTGTATGGCCGTGGTGCTGGGGTTTTCGCCCAAGTTTGGCGCGGTGATCCAGGCCATACCGCTGCCCGTGATGGGCGGCGTGAGCATTGTGGTGTTTGGCCTGATTGCCGTGGCTGGCGCCAAGATTTGGGTGGACAACAAAGTGGACTTTGCCGACAACAAAAACCTGTTGGTGGCCGCCATCACCCTGGTGCTGGGCACCGGTGAATTCACCTTGAAGTTTGGCGCATTTGCCCTGGGCGGCATCGGCACCGCCACCTTTGGTGCCATCTTGTTGTACGCCCTTTTGAACCGCCGCTCCAACGCCTGATTTTCAGCAGACATCTCTGCGCCAGGTGCTTTATTCGTTTGGTGGTGTGGCGTTTATAACCAACCCACTCGCCATAGGGGTCAATGAGCACCAGCGCAAGATACTGCGAGTCAAGCGCCCAACAGGCGGCGAGCCAGTACGGATTGCATGTCACGGCGCCAGTCAGCCATCAGATAGATGATGGCTTGGCTGGCTGTGACACGGTAGATCACGCGGTATGGCTTGAAGAAGGTCTGGCGGAATTCTTTGATGCCAAGACCGACCAATTCCTTCAGACCAGTGCCCCATAGAGACCCACCAACAAAAAAGCACTTGGGCATTCCTGCGCCAAGTGCTTGATTTTTGTTGGTGGGTCGGGAGGGACTCGAACCCTCGACCAACGGATTAAAAGTCCGCTGCTCTACCGACTGAGCTACCGACCCAGCCAGAAACCCTTGCGGGCTTCTTTTAACTTTTTTTAAATTTTCGCAATCAACATCGTTGCTTGCTGAGCCTCAAATTATAGCGTCATTTTTGACGCTTTTAAAGCCCGGCTGCTTTTTCTTCAAAAAACCGTCACCTGCGGCCAAACGGTCCATCACCCAACCTGCAGCGGCCATGCCAAAAGTGGCTGTTACGGCCACACTGGAACCATAACCATGGCAGTTGAGTGACCCATCGGTTGAGCCCTCGACAGCACAACTGGCATCGGGGGGTGCCACAGGTTCACGGCTGAACACGCAAGTCACGCCCAGGCGTTTGTCGCGGGGAGCACCGTGGTGTTTGCGCAAACGGTAACGCACTTGGGCCAACAGCGGGTCGTGGGTGGTGTCGGCCAAGTCACCCACCTCCACACGGTGGCCCAACCGTTTCCCCCCTGCCGCCCCAGACAACACCAGCAAAGCGCCCTGCCGGCGTGCCCAATCGGCCATCGCGGTTTTGGCAGGCACCTGGTCACAGGCGTCGATCACCGCCAAGGGACCTGGCCCATCGGCCCATTCGGCCACCAAGTCGGGCCAATTGGAAGGAGACACAAAATCATCCACCAGCGTGACCTGACACCCTGGCTGTATGGCGCGCACACGCTCCCGCATGGCCTCCACCTTGGCTTGGCCTATGGTGGCATCGGTGGCGTGGATTTGCCGGTTGACGTTGGATACGGCCACGTGGTCCATGTCGACCAGGGTCAGGCGCCCCACCCCGCTGCGGGCCAGGGCTTCTGCGGCCCAAGACCCCACACCACCGATACCCACCACCACCGCATGGGCGTGAAAAACCCGCTGGGCGCCCAGCTGGCCATAAAGGCGGCGCAAACCACCAAAGCGGCGTTCAAAGTCGGCAGCGTCGGCCATGGAGGTGCTCAGCCGCGCTCCAGCAGCCACATCTGGAAACGAAAGCCACCCACAGCCCCCAACACAATCCCAGCCACAGCCAGTGCGCTGGTCAAGCTGAGCGTGGACAGGCCAGACAGGCCCTGCCCAACCGTGCAGCCCATGGCGGTCACGCCGCCCACACCCATACACAAGGCGCCAACCACGTGCAAGGCGGTGTCTTGTGTGCCACGGAAACCCTCCCAGTGAAACGACCGGGTGGCCACAGCGTGCACAAAAGCGCCCACCACCACCCCCACCACCGACACCACACCCGTGGTCAAGGCCTTGCTGGTGTCACTGAAAAAAACCAACCAATCGATGGCATAGGCCATGGGCGCGGTGAAGGTCAGGGACTCCATGCGCCCGGTGTTGGTGGACAGGTAAACCGCTTCCAAGGTTTCAGGGTGTTCTGCCACAAAACCCAAACGCCCTGTGGCCCACCACATGGCAGCAACGGCACCGCCTATACCCAGGCCCGCCAACCAGGCGGTGCTGGATCTCCGAAATTCGCGGTCCAGCAAGGCCCAGACCAGCAAGCCACCGCCCACCACGCCGGCGGCCACCAAACCAGCCTGCGCCGGGGACCACCCCAACCCGGCAGTGAGCCACATGGGCACGGTGGAGCCTGCGGCGATGTCAAACGCCACTTGGTCAACGGTGGCCACACGCAACACAGCGGTGATGCCCCGCAAGGTGGCAAAGGCCGCAACACCCATCACAAAAAACACCACCACGCCCTTGAGGCTGCCACCACCAATGCGCACCAGTGTTTTGCTGCCACAGCCCGATGCGAGCACCATGCCAAAACCGAACAGCGCTCCGCCCACCAAAGCCGACAACCAAATGATGCGGCCGGTGGCGTAAACGGTTTGGGTGGGGTCTATCCACCCCGCTGCGGCCATGGCGTAAAAAGCCAACATGGCAACCCCAACGGCCATGCCCCACATGCGCATGCGGGTCCAATCGCCCATGTTGACGATGTCGCTGATCGCACCCATGGTGCAGAAGTGGGTGCGGTGGGCGATGGCACCAAAGGCAGCGGACACCCCAAAGGCGGCCCACAAGACCTGGGTCTGCAGGCTCTGAAGATCGGTCATTTCCATGGCGCGGATTGTAGGTTCTCCGCGCTGCCCTTTATTTCAGCCGGGTCAAACGGTCTTTGGCGGTGGCCCCGGCTTCGGTGGCAGGGTGGGTTTTGACCAGGGTCTCCAGGGTGCGTCGCGCGGCCTTGTTGTCCTTGAGTTCCAATTGGCAGTTGGCGATGGCCAGCAGGGCCTCAGGCGCCTTGGGGTGCTTGGGTGCCATGTTCAACAGCGCCTGGTAGGCGTCAATGGCGGGTTTGTACTCGCGGGTGGCATACAAAGCGTTGCCTTCCCAGTACAGCGCCAGCGGGGTGTAGCCACTGTCGGGGTAACGTTTGGTGAAACGGTCAAATTGCTCGGCTGCCCGCGCGAATTGGGATTCGCGCAAGGTGGCCAAGGCCGATTCGAAAGCGGCTTTTTCGGCCGCTTGAACCTGGAAGGTCTGGCCATCCACGGTGACGCTGATGGGCTCCAAGGCCCGCACCCGGTCTTCTAGCACCACCAACACGTCTTTTTGGCGGCGTTGCAACTCGGCCACTTCACGGGCCAGCTGCTCGTTCTGCCCCCGCAAGGTGGCCAATTCGGCCTTCAACGTGTCGATTTGACCCACCAGGTCCAACAGGCCACGGCGGGATGGCCCAGCACTGTCTTCAAGGCGCTGGTCCAACACCTTGCGCCACTCTGCGTCCAACTGGCGGATGGCGGCATCGGTGGCCTCTTTGTTGGCGTTCACGCGGCCACGCAGGTCGATGATGGCTTGGCGGGCCTCGTCATCACCAAACAGGGCCGCCTGCGCCGGCAGCACGTACCACAGCACGGTTGCCACAACGGCCCAATGGCGCCACGTGTGGGTCAGCGTTTGAGAGCGGGTGGCAACCATGGGATCAGCGGTAGCTCAGTTCCACGCGCCGGTTCTGGCCATAGGCCTCTTCGGTGGTGGCGGTGTTGGCTGGTTTTTCTTTGCCAAAACTCACGGCTTCCAGTTGGGCGTCGGACACACCCAACAAGGTCAAGGAGCGGCGAACGGCTTCAGCGCGCTTTTGACCCAAAGCCAAGTTGTACTCACGGCCACCCCGTTCGTCGGTATGGCCTTCCAAGGCCACGCGGCGGGCTTTGTTGGCGTTCAGGAAACGCGCATGGCCTTCCAAAACGGGGGCGGCCTCCGGTTTGACGGTGTAGCTGTCGTAGTCAAAAAACACCACGCGGGCCAGGTTGGCTGGTGGTTGGCCTGCCGTGGCACCACCCACTTGCACACCTGCCACCTGGCTTTGCGGCAAGGCACTGCCGCCTGCACCAGCGCCAGCCGCCGCACCGGCTGCACCACCTTCAGCCCCGACAGGGGTGCCGGTGCGATCGGACACAGGCACATCGTCCAGTTTCACGTTGGAGCCACAGCCCGCCAAAACCAGTGCCACGGCGCAAGCGCCAGCGGCCAACCAGCGTTGGGTGCTGCTCAGGGGGGAGGATAA
>JBEBBB010000415.1:0-6941 GCA_041158605.1 Pseudomonadota bacterium | reverse complement strand
CCGGGCCAACACCAGCTTTTGGGGGTACAGGTCGCCGGCCACACCGGCTGGCAGGTCCAGGACCTGGAGCGGCACACCGCGCAAGGCGGCCGCGTCCAAAAGCGCTTGCACGCCCACCGCCGGATCGGTGCGCAGCAAGGTGTAACCCCAGTCCAAAGCGTCGTACAAAGAGCGCCCAGGGGCCAGCCACAAGTGGGGCACGCGGCACCCGGGCACGGTGGACGGCGTGAAGCTGTCCATGGTGTAGGTGGGCGCCGCCTCGCTGTCGTAGGCCACGATGGGCGATTGGTCGTAAAAGTAACCAAAGTTCAGCCCGCCGCAGCAGTACTGTTTGACGTTCAGGTCGTACAGGGCCCGGCCCATGGTGGTGCGCAGGTGTTGGCCATCGGGGCCCTCGGCCTCAATGCCAGCGGGCACCCCTTTGCGTTTCTCGGCCAGGGCGTAGGCGTGGTTCATGGCGAACACCGACACCTGCTCCGTGATGGGCTGGCGCTCGGCTTGGTACACGTCCAGCATGGCAGGCCCACCCCAACCCTGCAGGTGCGCCGCCAGGGTCCACGACAGGTTCATGGCATCGGCAATGCCGGCGTTCATGCCATAACCCGCCATGGGGAACCACAGGTGCGCAGCGTCGCCGCACAAAAACACCCGGCCGTCGCGGAACCGGTCGGCCACCAGGCGGCGGCCCACCCAGTCTTCTTTGCTCAAGACCTCGTACTGGAAATCCGGGCCCACGTCCAAAATCTCGCGCAGGGCCCAGTCCCGGTCCACCGAATCGAACTCGGGCTCGTCGTCGCGCAGGTAGTTGTGCAACAACCAGGTTTCGCGGCCGTCGATGGCGTACACGTTGCCCGAGCGCCGGGGGTTCAACGAGAACGTGGCCCAAGCCCGTTCACCGCGCTGGCGCTGGATCAGGTCTGGCGCACGGAAATAGGTGGACTGCACACGGCCCACCACGTCGGTGCCGCTGAGTTTGACGCCCAAGGCCTTGCGCACCATGGAGCGCCCCCCGTCACAACCCACCATGTAGGCGGCCTGGACCTGGAAGGGCTGGCCGCTGTCCAGCTCCACGCCGGTGGCGATGACGCCGTCGCTGTTTTGCACAAACCCATCGATGCGCACCCGGTTGAGGACGGTCACCCCCGGGGTGGCCGCGGCATGGGCGAACAACACCGGCTCCAAAAACAGCTGGTTGATGCGGTGCGGGGGTTCGGGGGTGGGCCACCAGGTGTCTGGCCCACCGGTCGCGGTGTAGCGGTCTTGGCGCGCGGGTATGGGTATGCGCGACATCTCTTGGCCGGTGAACGTGGTGCGGTAGGCCACGTCGTTGGGGTAGTCGGCGGGCAGGCCGGTGTTGCGCAAGGCCTGGGCCACGCCCAGACGGCGAAACACCTCCATGGACCGGGCCGAGACGTGGTTGCACTTGACCGCGGGCGCTTCACCACGGTGGCGCATCTCGGCCACCAGCACGGGAATGCCGCGTTGGGCCAGGTCCATGGCCAAGGTCAGGCCCACGGGGCCGGCGCCGACGATCAAAACAGAAGTGGTGTGTGTGTGTGCCATGGCCGCATTAGACAAAGACCTGCACTTAAAAGAAAATGAGTCTTTTATGGCCATTTATAAAAAAATCTCATCGTTAAAAGACCTGCCATCGGTGCGGCAGTTGCGTGCGTTCATGGCGGTCTACGAAACCGGCAGCGTGTCGGCAGCGGCCGACCTGTTGGCCCTCACACAACCGGCGGTCACGCTGTTGCTCAAAGAGCTGGAACACAAGCTGGGTGTGCGCCTGTTTGACCGCTCCACCCGCACCTTGCAACGCACCGAGGCCGCCCCCGAAGCCTACGCCCACGCCGAACGCGTACTGGGCGACCTGACCGACATGGCCACCAACCTCTCAGGCCTGGCCACCGGCGAGCGCGGCCGGTTGCAAATCGCCACCACCTCCACCCTGGCGCAAACCCTGCTACCCCCGGTGATACGCGCCTACACCGAGCGCTGGCCCGGTGTGCGTGTGGGCCTGGACGACTGCTCACCGGCCGAGTTCATCGAGGTGGTCAGCAGCGGCCGGGCCACTTTGGGCGTGGGCACCCTGGAAACCCCCTTGCCCCACGTGGTGGAACAGGTGCTGTCAGAAGACCCCTTGGTGGCGGTGGGGTTGGCCGACCGGTTTTTTGCACACCAGCGCCCCATCAGCTGGACACAGCTGGGCGCGTTCCCCCTGGTGGCGGTGAAGCCCGGTTATGGGGTGCGCCGGCAGATCGACGCGGCGGCGCTGAGCGCCGGCGTCTCCTTGCAGGTGGTGCACGAGGTGGCCATGTTGTCCACCGCGCTGGCCATGGCGGGCGCCGGCCTGGGGGTGACCATCGTTCCGGCCTCGGTGGCGCGGCACACGCCCTACAGCGGCTTGCGGGTGCGCCGCCTGGTGGCACCAGTGGTCACACGCCGCACCGCGGTGTTGTACACGCGGGGGCGGTCCTTGTCGGCCGCGGCGCAGGGGTTTGTGGACTTGTTGGTGCGGGCGGAGCACCCAGCGCGGCGCATCACCCCCGCACAACCCCCGCCAACACCAACTCGCTGATCTCGCTATCGGTGAATCCAAACTCCCCCAACACCGTTGCGGAATGCTCGCCCACGTGTGGCGCGGGGGTGGTGGCGTGTGTGGCCGGGGTTTGGTTCAAGGTGATGGGAAACCCCAGGCCACGCTGGTGCCCGCCTTGCCCGTCGGCCACATCCAACACCATGCCCACCGCACGCGCTTGGCCATGCTCCAAGGCCTGGCCTGCGGTGTTCACGGGTCCGCATGGCACACCCGCCGCGTCCAACAAGCCGCACCAGTGCGCCACGGTCCCGCTGGCCAGCACACCGTTGATCAGGGTCTCAAGCAACGCCCGGTGGCGCACCCGCTGTTGGGGGTGGTTGAACCGCTCATCGGTTTGCCATTCCGGGTGCCCTAGGGCCTCACAAATGCGCCGCCAAGCGTTGGGGTTGCCCCCGCCAATGACCAGGCCACCATCGGCCGCCTGGAACACCTGGTAAGGAGCGATCAGCGAATGGGCGGTGCCCAAGGGCGGGGTGTCTCGGCCCGTTGAAAAATAGTTGGCCGCCAACCAATAGGTTTGTTGCATGGCCGCTTGCAGCAACGAGGTTTCGACACGCTGCCCTTGCCCGGTTTTGAGCCGGTGTATGTAGGCGGCCAGCACGCCCGTGGCCGCCAGAATACCGGCGTTGGTGTCGGCGATCGAAATGCCCGGTTTGACCGGTTCCCGGCCGGGCTCGCCCGTGGCGGCAATGATCCCACTAAAAGCCTGCAAGATCAGGTCAAAACCACCACGGTCTTTGAGCGGCCCTACAGACCCATAACCCGAGATGGAGCAATACACCAGGCCTGGGTTATCGGCAGACAAATCCGCGTACCCCAAGCCCAGCTTGTCCATGTAACCCACACGGAAGTTCTCGGTCAACACATCCGCTTGCTGGGCCATGCGGCGCAACACCGCCTGTCCTTTGGGGTGTCGAAAGTCCAAGGCTAAGGAGCGTTTGCCCCGGTTGATCATGGCAAAAGACGGCGGAAGGTCGCTGTCACCTGGTTTTTGGTACTGGCGCGCATCGTCACCGCCCGGGTATTTTTCGATTTTGATGACGTCGGCACCCAGGTCCGCGAGCATCAGTCCGCAGGTGGGGCCTGCCATGATCTGGGCCACCTCCAAAACACGCACGCCAGCCAGTGGCAAATGGGGGGTATGGGTCACATCAAACACCTTGAAAACACGGGGTGCGGCGCTCGGCCATGGCCAAGCGCCCTTCCGCAAAATCGGCACTGGCCGCGCACAAACGTTCGCGCGCCGCCAACACCACCGGGTCGTCCAGGCCCATGGCCAGTTCACGCAAAGAGGCTTTCGTGCCTTGCGTGGCCAAAGGGGCCAAGGCCGCCACTTGCTGGGCCAGCGCATGCAGCCGCTCCGACCACTGGTCGGGCGGTACCAGTTCCATCAGCACCCCCCACTGGTGCAACCGTTCTGTGGTGACCGTGTCGGCGGTCAGAAACAGCTGGCGGGCCCTCTCCACACCGAACGCAGCGGTGTAGCGCTTCAACCCTGTGGGGTAGTAGTGCAAGCCCAAAGCACACGCGGGCATGCGAAAAGACAGCCCAGGCAAGGCCAACCGCAGGTCGCACGCCAGCAACAAATCGGTGGCACCGCCATAAACGCTGCCATTCAAGCCCCCCACCAGCACGGGGCGCAGGTGGGCCATGGCCTCCACCGTTTGTTCAAACAAGCGGGGGTTGTG
The DNA here is from genome assembly GCA_041158605.1 of Pseudomonadota bacterium. Taxonomy (GTDB): domain Bacteria; phylum Pseudomonadota; class Gammaproteobacteria; order Burkholderiales; family Burkholderiaceae_C; genus JBEBBB01. The sequence continues at coordinate 2,654 of JBEBBB010000415.1, read as the reverse complement.
GTCTTCGCTGTTGAAGCCCGAAACATCGTACCCAGCGCTGAACACCGGTCGGGGTTGGCCGGTGGTGTCTGCGGTCAACACCACCACGCGCACCGCCGGATCGGCATTGAGGGTGGTGCAATGGTTTTGCAACACCACCAGGTCTTCGGCCGTCAGGCGGTTCAACACCGCAGGCCGGCACAAACGCAAGGTGGCCACCGCACCGGCCACCTCCAGGCTGGGGACACCACCCCTGTTGGATGCAACCGACACCCTCAATCCTCGGGGGTGAAGCCAGACGCCTTGACGACCGGGCCCCAACGCGCGATGTCCTGCTGCACTGCGGCCCCAAACGCCGCAGGTGTTTCGGTGGGCACCGGCTCAAACGCCCCCTTGGTCAAGGCCTCCTGAAAAACCTTGCTTCGGCTGGCTTCTGCAAAGGCTTTGGCCAACGCCGCCACCACGGGCGCTGGTGTTTTGCTGGGAGCGAACAAACCAAACCACTCCACAGTGGTCGCGTCAGCGTGCCCCTGCTCGGTCATGGTGGGCACTTGTGGCAATGCGGCGCTGCGTTGTATGCCGCTGACGGCCAGGGCCCGCACCTTGCCCGCCTGCAAGTGGGGTAGCGCGTTGACCACCACCCCAATGTTGGCGGCCACCTGGCCACCGATCAGGTCGGTCATGGCGGGGGCTGCGCCTTTGTACGCCACGTGCAACCAATCGATCTTCATCGATTTGGCCAAGGACACGCCGGTGAAATGCGGCATGGACCCCGCACCCGAAGATCCGTAGGCGGCTTGGTTGGGGTTGGCCTTGGCCCAAGCCGCCCAATCCGCCAGGTTTTTGACATGGGCAGGCACCGCAGGGCCCACGGCCACCACAAAAGGAGCCGCCGCCACCCGGAGCACCGGCGCCAAGTCTTGTACCGGGTTGTAGCTGAGCTTCTTGTACAAATGGGGGTAAAGCACCACCATGGATGCGGGCGTCAAAACCACCGTGCTGCCATCGGGTTCAGCGTTTTTCACGGCCTCCAAGGCCAACCGGCCACCCGCACCGGGCTTGTTGTCCACCAACACAGCAGGGGCCACCCCGTCCAGTTGCTGGACCAGCGACCTGGCCAGGGTATCCGCCGACCCACCAGGGGGAAATCCCACCACCACTTTTAAGGGCTTGTTGACCACGAAGGTTGGCTGGGCCATGGGGCTGGTGCTTGCAACGGCCAGACCAAGGCCTGCAAAGAGAACCGTTGTCCATGTTCGACGGTGCATGTGTGTCTCCTGGTTTGTTGTGTCACAGGAGCGTAAACCCCCGACCACAGTTCTGAACACCACATCACACTTGTGATGTAACATCCCACTTGTGATGAAAGGTCGTGCCATGAACAAGCGCCACACCCCTGCCAAATCCGCGTTGCGCGTGTTGGAGCTGCTGGAGTTTTTGGCCGAAAAGCGGCAACCGGCCAGCGTGACCGACATCGCCTTGTCTTTGGGCTACCCACAGTCCAGCACGTCGGTGCTGCTGAAAAGCCTTAAAGATGCGGGCTACTTTGACCACGACCCCCGCACAGGCCTGTACACACCCAACGTGCGGATTTCGCTGGCCACGGGCTGGATTGAAGAACAACTGCACAGCGAACAAGGTTTGTTGCGCATGATGGAACGTGTGCTCGCCGCTACCGGCCACACCGTGATGGTGGGGGTACGGCAAGGCACCCAGGTGCGGTACCTGCATGTGTTGCAAGCCACCCGTGCGGGTGGCTTCCAGAGCAAAAGCGGGTTGTTGCGCCCCTTGTTTCGCAGCGCCACGGGCAAGATGCTGCTGACCACATTGCCCGAAAAAGAGGTCGCCCGCTTGCTCCGGGCCGCCAACGCGAAAGAACCCGACGCACAACTGCACGTGGCGTTGCCCAAAGCCTTGCAAGAACGCCAGACCGCCGCCCGCCAGGGCCATGCGATCTCTTGGGGCACATCGGTGCCCGGTGCTGCGGCCATGGCCGTCTTGTTGCCCAGTTTGACTGGCAACGCGCCCATGACCCTGAGTTTGGGTGGCCCCATCGCCGAAATCAAACGGGAACAAAAAACACTACTGGCCACCCTGCGCGAAGCCGTCGAACCGTTTGCCTCCGTGGCCCAGACGGGCCGGCCAACCTGGGCCGCCAAGGTTCAGGTCTGAAGCGGTAACTCCCACACCCGCCCGGCGGGCGCACCCACGTCCACCTACCTTGACACCCTAGACAGCAGCACCCTATACTGAGAATACCGTGCAGTAATACTCTTCCCATTTTGGGCAAGCAACCATGGCGGCCACCACACTCCGAGCCTCTTACACCATCTCCGCACCCGTTTTGCAGCGGTTCAATGCCGTTGTGCCCAACGGAGAGCGCAGCCGTGTGATGGAAGAACTCATGAAGCAGGCGCTGACCATCCGAGAAGCCGAACTGGAGAAGATTGCCGAAGCGTTCCTCTCTGATCCCGCGTTTGCCGAATGCCGGGACGACGAGAAGCTCTGGGATGTGACCACCGGCGATGGCCTTGAAGGCCTTTAACCCCCCCGGTGATGGACTACAAGCGCGGACAGGTTTACCGGGTCAACCTGGAACCCACCCAAGGCAGTGAACAACAAGGCGTGGCCCGCCCTTGTGTGATCCTGTCCATCACACCACTCAACAACAAATT
>JBEBBB010000414.1:0-23812 GCA_041158605.1 Pseudomonadota bacterium | reverse complement strand
CCGTTTTACAGCTCCGTGGACATTCGCAACGCGGGGTTCAAGCTGGCGCCTGTGGACACCAACCTGTACCCCGGTGGGTGGAACAACCTCACCCCCGAGATGCTGCCGTTGGCGGTGCAGGCCGCCATGGCCGCGATTGAAAAAATTTGCCCCGAAGCGAAAAACCTGTTGTTGGTGCCCGAGAACCACACCCGCAACATGTTCTACCTGATGAACGTGGCCCAGTTGCAGCGCATTTTTTACCAAGCAGGCTTGAACGTGCGCCTGGGCTCCATGAACCCCGAGATCAAGGCCTCGACCACCTTCGATTTGCCCAACGGTGACCAGGTCACCCTGGAGCCTTTGATCCGCGATGGCCGCCGCCTGGGCCTGAAAAACTTCGACCCTTGCACCATCTTGCTCAACAACGACCTGAGCGCTGGGGTACCGGGCATTTTGGAGGACCTGCACGAGCAGTACCTGCTGCCCCCCTTGCACGCCGGCTGGCACGTGCGCAAAAAAAGCCTGCACTTCAAGGCCTATGAAGAGGTTGCCAAGCGGTTCGGTAAGCTCCTGGGCATGGACCCTTGGTTGATCAATCCGCTGTTCAACCACTGCGGCGAGGTCAATTTTGCCGAGGGCACGGGCATGGAATGCCTGCAAACCAACGTGGACGCGCTGCTCACCAAGGTCAAACGCAAGTACAAGGAATACGGCATCAACGAAAAACCGTTTGTGGTGGTCAAGGCCGACAACGGCACCTATGGCATGGGCATCATGACGGTGCGCGACGCCAAAGAGTTGGATGCCTTGAATCGCAAAACCAAAAACAAGATGAACGTGATCAAAGACGGGCAGCAGGTGTCCGACGTGATCATCCAGGAAGGCGTGCTCACCAACGAGCGGGTCAACGAAGCGGTGGCCGAACCCGTGGTTTACATGATGGACCGCTATGTGGTGGGGGGCTTCTACCGTGTCCACGCCGAGCGGGGCGTCGACGAGAACCTCAACGCACCCGGGGCGAGTTTTGTGCCCTTGGCGTTTGAAAAAAGCGCCCAGCAGCCCCAGCCCGGGCAAAAGCCTGGTGCCAGTGTGCCCAACCGGTTCTACATGTACGGCGTCATTGGCCGTTTGGCCATGTTGGCGGCCAGTTACGAGCTGGAGGCCACCGACCCCGAAGCCGAGTCGTACGAGTGAGTGGGGCCGCGATGAACTTCCTGTTTGTGGCCGACCCACTGGACACGTTCAAGGTCCACAAAGACAGTACCTTTGCGATGATGCGGGAGTTGCAGCGCCGTGGGCACACGGTAGCCGCCACCGAGCCCGAAGACCTGTTCTGGCGCAGCGGTGGTCCGGTGCAGGCCCGTGTGCGCCACATCCGTTTAACGGGCGACGCTGACAATTGGTTTGAAACCGTGGTGCAGGCAACCGCCCCGCTGCACACCTTTGACGCCGTGTTGATGCGCAAAGACCCGCCATTTGACAGCGAGTTTTTTTACGCCACCCACCTGTTGGAGCAGGCCGAGCGCGACGGCGCGCGGGTGTACAACAGCCCCCGGGCCTTGCGCGACCACCCGGAAAAACTGGCGTTGATGGATTTCGCGGCCTATGCGCCGCCCACGCTGGTCACCCGCCGGGACGCCGACATCCGGGCCTTCCACACCGAGCATGGTGACATCATCTTGAAGCCGCTGGATGGCATGGGTGGAATGGGCATCTACCGGGTCCGGGAAGACGGTCTGAACCTGGGCAGCATCATCGAAACCCTGAACCAGGGGGGGCGCCACAGTGTGATGGTGCAACGCTACCAGCCGGCCATAGTCCAAGGTGACAAGCGGATTTTGCTGATCGGTGGCGAACCCGCGCCTTATTGCTTGGCCCGCATCCCGCAAGGCAACGAGGTGCGGGGCAATTTGGCGGCTGGTGGCAAAGGGGTTGCCCAACCCTTGAGCGAGAGCGACTGGCGCATCGCCCGGGCCATCGCCCCGGTGTTGGCGGCGCGTGGGTTGTTGTTGGTGGGGTTGGATGTGATCGGTGACAAGGTCACCGAAATCAACGTGACCAGCCCCACCTGCTTCCAAGAGATCCACGACCAGACCGGTTTTGATGCTCCAGCCATGTGGGTGGACGCCCTGGAGCGGGCCGTACAGGCTGCTGGCTGACGGTCGCCCGTTCAGGGCAGCGGCAGCCCCTCGACAAACACCTTCAACTCGTTGGGGGCGAAGGCTGTCCAGCACTCGTTTCGGGTCAGGGGGGTGGTCACTACCACGGCGGCCCGGTCATCGGGGTGGTTGGTCTCGGCAAAGTTCACGGTCCAGTCCTGGTCCATCAAGGTGGCGTGGCTGAACGGGTGCTGGCGCACCAGGTAGTGCAGCTGCGTGCTGCAGTGCGCCCACAATGCCTCGCCGTTGGACAACAAGCAGTTGAAAGTGCCGTGTGCCCGGATGCGGGGTAACAGCTCCCGCAGCGTCAACGTGAGTTCTTCTACGCTGGGCAGGCTGGCGTGTGATTTGGCCATTTCTTGCAGCAACCAGCAAAAAGCCCGTTCGCTGTCAGTGCTGCCCACCGGGTGAAAGTGGCTGTGCAATACCGGGTGGTAGTCTTTCAAGTCGCCGTTGTGGGCGAACACCCAGTGGCGGCCCCACAGCTCCCGGGTGAAAGGGTGTGTGTTTTCCAGGCTGACCGCACCCACAGTGGCTTTGCGCACATGGGCGATGGTGTTGGTGCTTTTGATGGGGTAGTGTTTGAGAAAGTCCGCCATAGGGGCGTCGGCGGCGCTTTGGGGGTCGACAAAAAGGCGCAGGCCCCGGCCCTCAAAAAAGGCGATGCCCCAACCGTCGGCGTGTTCGGCGGTGCGCCCGCCGCGCTGGCTGAAGCCAGTGAAGCTGAAGGCCGCGTCTGTGGGGGTGCGGCAGTTGAGTCCAAGCAATTGGCACATAGGCCCTTATCTTGCCAGAACCATCCACAGCCCAGTGTGTTTTGGCCGGTCCGCAGGCCAGTTTCCCTACAATGCGGGCATGACGTTTATCGATATGCTGTTGGCCGCCGAGCGGCAAAACCGGTCCATGTTGTGCGTGGGCTTGGACCCTGAGCCCGCCAAATTCCCCCGCCATTGGCGGGGTGACCCCAGCCGCATTTACGATTTTTGTGCTGCGATCGTGGACGCCACAGCTGACCTGGTGATCGCCTTCAAACCGCAGATTGCCTACTTTGCGGCCCACCGTGCGGAAGACCAGCTGGAGCGCTTGATGGCCCACATGCGGTTGGCAGCACCACAAGTGCCCGTGATCCTGGACGCCAAACGGGGGGATATCGGCGCCACCGCCGAGCAGTACGCCAAGGAGGCTTTTGAGCGTTACGGGGCCGACGCTGTGACCTTGTCGCCGTTCATGGGCTTTGACTCGGTTCAGCCTTACCTGCGGTACCCGGGCAAGGGGGCGTTTCTGTTGTGCCGGACCAGCAACCCTGGCGGAGACGACCTGCAGAACCAGACCCTTTCGGCGTTGCCGGGCGCGCCCAAGCTGTTTGAACACGTGGCCAGTTTGGCCCAAGGCCCCTGGAACCTGAACGGGCAATTGGGTCTGGTGGTGGGTGCTACCTACCCCGCTGAGATCGAGCGCGTGCGCGCCCTGGCGCCCCAATTGCCGCTGCTGATTCCTGGGGTGGGTGCACAGGGTGGTGACGCGGTGGCCACGGTCAGGGCCGGTTGGCGTGGATCGGCCGGTGTGACCACCGGACCCGTGGTGGTGAACTCTTCACGGGCGGTGCTTTACGCCAGCGATGGTCCCGATTTTGCCCAGGCGGCGCGCGCCGAGGCCGAACGCACCCGCCAACTGCTGGAGGCGGCGCGGCCTTAAAAACGGTGGGATTGGCCCGATGCCAACCAGTGCAGTTGGATGTGTCCTGGCAACCCCAGGGCCTCCACCTCGGCCTGGATGGTGGCTTTTTCAACCGGTTTGGCGTGGGTGATGCCCACTTTGAGCGGCCGACCGGGCACCGGTCGCAACTGCAGCAGCTCTTGGGCCAGCGTGCTGGGGCACAGGTGCTGGCTGATCTGGGCCAGTTCCCGCTCCTTTTCACTGAAGGCCGTTTCAATCACCAACATGGCCAGGTCCATGGTGTTGAGCCGGGCCCAGAGTTCGGGGTTGTGGGCGGTGTCGCCGGTGTACACCCAGTAACCCTGGGGGGTTTGAACCGCATAACCCACTGCTGGCACCGTGTGCCGGGCGGGCAACACTTCCAGTGCCAATCCCGCCAGTTCTAGGCGGTCACCCACGGCCAAGGGGTGTAGCGATACAAAAGGCCGCTCAGGGCTGGGGATGCGGGTGAAGTCCGGCCAAATGGTGTTGTTGAAGATGTGGGTCTGCAAGGCCTGCAAGGTCTCGGGCAGGGCATGCACCTGCAACGGCTTGCACCGGCTGCCGCCGACCGCATCCAGCATCAACGGCAGCGCAGCGATGTGGTCCAGGTGGGCGTGTGACAGCACCACGTGGTCGATTTGTGCCATATCGCTCAAGGGCAGATCGCCCACACCGGTGCCCGCATCGATCAGCACGCGCCCGTTCACCAAAAAAGAGGTGGTGCGGTCGTGTTGTGCGATGGCGCCTGAGCAGCCCAGCACCTGGATGGTCACTTGTGGTCGGGCCGTCATTTGGTATCGAATTGTGTGCTGCCGTCCCAGTTGGGGCCAGGGGGTCGTGTTTGCATGTCAAGCACCCGCTGCTGGTACAGCGGATAGAGGCCCTTGTCTGGGGCGCATTTTTGCAGATTATTCAATAGGGCGAGCGTTTGCGCCCATTCTTGTTGGCGGTAAAGCTGCAGGCAACGCTGCCACTGTTCGAGTTCCGCGTCTAGCGCAGGCGTTTGTTCCGCTGACGGGCCCAGCACCGCGTGAATGGTCACCGCTTCTTGTTTGCCTTTGACCTTGACCTTGTCGAGTTCCTGCCAGATGAACCCCGCGCCGGCTGCTTGGCGGGTGCTGTCGCTGACCACCACGTCCACACCGTACAGCTTGGACAAGCCCTCGAGCCGGGAACCCAGGTTGACCGCGTCACCGATCACGGTGTAGCTGCGCCGCACGTCGGAACCCATGTCCCCTACGAACATGGGGCCAGTGTTCAGGCCTATGCCCATGCCGACTGTGGGCAGGCCCCGGGCGGATTGGGCTTGGTTGAAGGCGACCATGGCCTCTCGCATGCCCAATGCCGCAGCGACCGCTTGCGCCGCGTGCCGGTCGGAGGCCACCGGCGCACCCCAAAAAGCCATCACACAATCGCCCATGTATTTGTCGATGGTGCCGCGCTGGGCCCGGATCACTTGGGTGAGTTCGCTGAACAACTGGTTCAGAAGCGTTTGCAGCGCTTGTGGGGTCAGGGTTTCGGACAACGCCGTGAACCCCCGCATGTCGCTGAACATCACCGTCAGCTCCCGCTCGGTGGCTTGCATGCTGTAGTCTTCCGGTTGTTTCACCATCTCGTCCACCAACTCGGGCGGCACGTAGGTGCCGAACAGCTGCGCCAGGTTGCGTTTGGATCGGCTTTCCACAAAATAGCCGTAAATCATGTGCAGCGCGAACAGCGCCGCGGTGACCAGCAACGGTGTTGCCAAGGGCATCACCAACCCCAAGCCGGAGTACATCCACACATTCAGGCCCAACAAGCCTATTGCCAAACCGCTGGACACCACCAGTGCCCCCAGTGCCGACACACGTGGCAAAGCCAAAAACATCAACAAGCCGATGGCCAGCAGCAACAGGACCTCGTAACCCACCGTGTAGTCGGGGCGCAGAGGCAGGTGGCCATCCAACAGGCCTGCCAGCACGTTGGCGTGGGTTTCGACACCCGGGTAGACCTCACTGACGGGGGTCACCCGCATGTCCATCAGGCCGGGTGCTGTTGTACCCAACAACACCACTTTGTCCTTCAACGTTTGAGGAGGTATCCGGCCGAGCAAAAGGTCGCTGGCAGGGATGTACTGGAAAGAGCCGCCGGTAGGGCCTCCCGGTCCACGGTAAGGCACCAACACGGCCGCTTGCTGGTCTACCGGGATGGGCAGTTGTTGTTGGGGGCCCAGGACCAGATTGACACTTTCCAGGCTGGAGTAGTCTTCGGCTGAAAAAACACCTTCTGGAAAGCCCGCTTCTACCGCTGGGTGGTCCAGCAGCGCACGGAACATGGCCAGCGACAGTGATTCGTAATAAGCCCCATTGTGTTCTGCCAACATGGGCAAAGACCGAACCACGCCGTCTACATCCACAATCGGGTTAAAAAAGCCCGCGTGAGGGGCGGCCGCCGCCAGCTTGGGAATGTTGCTCCCAAAACCATTCCAGCTGGTCGCCTGAAAATGCCGTTGCCCCAGGTTTTCAGCGGTCAGCACGGCGGCGGGCAGTTGCCCAGACCGACGGCCGTCGCGGTCACTGGTCAGGTAGTAGCCCAAAACCACACGGCGTTGGGCGATGGCGTTGGCAAAAAGCTGGTCGTAATCGAGAGAGCTTTGCAAATCACGGACCTGCTGGGCAAAACCCGGCTGGTTTTGGAGTGGGCCTTGGGCTAGCATTTGAAGTTGTGTGAGGCCTGAGCTCTCATCCGGCTCGGCGTACACCACGTCCATCCCCACGACGACCACCCCTTGGGTCACAAAAAGCTGGTCCATCAAACGGGCCATGTGGTGGCGAGACCAAGGCCAACGCCCCACCTCTGCAAGGCTTTTTTCGTCGATATCCACCACAACGATACGGTCGTCCATGGTGCGGGGCATCAAGGCGCGCAAACGGGTGTCGTAGGCCATCGCTTCGAGCTTGTCCACAGTCTCGAGCCGCCAGACTTGGCCCGCGTGTAAGAGGCCCAAAACCAAGGGAACTGCCATGACCAAGTGCCGTGCCCACCGTTGCAGCGTGCTGGACCAGCGTGCCGTGTTGGACACCATGTGGGCCCTTCTAGCGCACCAAATAGCGCATTTGTGTGCCCGCCAGCTCGATCACATCGTCGTGTCTAAGCAGCACGGGGTCGGCCCCCACCTCCATGCCATTGATCGCGGGAGGCAGGGCGCCTTCGACCATGGACAACACATGCCCTGGCCCTCTTTGGGTGACGGCCGCCACGGTCACGCCGGGTTTGCCCAGCGTGGTGACCACTTTGGTCAGGGGCAGTTCACGGTCTGCCGCTGGTCCGGTGAGCACCCGGATGCGGGCTGTGGGCGCACCTTCTGACCCGCCCGCTTCAGGGAAAGGGCCCAGCCGCGATGCGCTGAAAGCTGGTGTGGCAGGCGCCGCCTGAGGCAGTTGGACTTTGATTTTGTAGCGCCCGATTTCAATCAGGTCGTTGTGCTTCAGGCGCTCTGATTTGACTGCGCGGCCGTTGACATAAGTGCCATTGGTGCTGTTCAGATCGTCGATACGGACCTCTTCGCCCTTGCACAAAAAAACCGCGTGTTCGCCACTGACCGCCAAATTGTCGATCACGATGTCGTTGTAAGGGCGCCTACCCATCGTGGTCCGTTCTTTCGTGAGCTCGAACTCCCGTATCACCACCCCATCGATGGAGACAATCATTTTTGGCATTTATGACTCCCGTCGGCGTGGCTCAAGTGGTGTTGGAAGTAAAAAGGCGCGTCAACAAGCCTGGCCGGGTGGTTTCGAGGTGGCACTCGACCAGCACCACCGATATATTATCCCGCCCCCCCGCGTCGTTGGCCGCATCCACCAGCAAACGCCCTACCGACGCCATGTCATTGCCCATGCTGAGCAATTCTGCAATATCGGCATCCGACAACATGTCGCTCAGGCCGTCCGAGCAGAGCAGGTACAGGTCACCATCCTGGACCGCATGGTCAGACAGCTCCAACGGAACGGACGCATCCACGCCCATGGCCCGGGTGACGAGGTTTTTGTAGTGCACGACCTCCGCCATGGCGGGCGACAGCAGGCCCGCGTCCATGTGCTCTTGCAACAGCGAGTGGTCTTTGGTCAGCCGCTGCAAATGCCCTTGTCGCATTCGGTAGGCACGTGAGTCACCGATGTGGCCCACCACCACCCGGCTGTCGCCAAAAGCCAGCATCACCAGGGTGGTTCCCATGCCCCGGTAGTCGGGGTTGTTGCGTGCTGCTTCGTAAATGGCCAAGTTGGCGGTGTCGATGGCCGACTGCATCAGCCGCCGGGTGTCTTTGAGGGAGGGCGATTGCGCCAACCCATGTGCCAACTGCCGCCCCGTGTAATCGATGGCCATTGCACTGGCGATTTCCCCTGCGTTGTAGCCGCCCATGCCGTCGGCCAGCAGGGCCAAGCCCACATCGGGGAGGGCTGCAACAGCATCTTCGTTGTTGCCGCGCACCAAGCCGGGGTGGGTCAGGCAAAAAAACTCGCGTTTCATAAAAAGGGTGGGGTGCCTAACGTGGGTGTAGCCTATGGTTTATAGCGCCAAAAGCCAGCGCTGGTGGGCGCCCGCCCAAAAAACAAAAACCGGGACACCCCAAGGGGCCCGGTTTCCGCAAAAACACCCACTTGGTGGGGTTGGGTGGTATCAGAGCAAGGCTTTGAGCAGCTTGCCCATTTCGGAGGGGTTGCGGGTCACTTTGAAGCCGCACTCTTCCATGATGGCCAGTTTGGCATCGGCCGTATCGGCGCCGCCACTGATCAGCGCACCGGCGTGTCCCATGCGTTTACCGGGAGGGGCGGTTACGCCGGCGATAAACCCAACGATGGGCTTTTTCATGTTGGCCTTGCACCATTGGGCGGCTTCGGCTTCGTCGGGGCCACCAATTTCACCGATCATGATCACGGCATCGGTGTCGGGATCGTCGTTGAATGCCTTCATCACGTCGATGTGCTTCAAGCCATTGATGGGGTCGCCGCCGATGCCCACCGCAGACGATTGGCCAATACCCAGCTCGGTCAGCTGCGCCACGGCTTCGTAGGTCAGTGTGCCAGAACGGCTCACCACGCCCACACGTCCTTTTTTGTGGATGTGGCCGGGCATGATGCCGATTTTGATCTCATCGGGCGTGATGAGACCGGGGCAGTTGGGGCCCAGCAACAGGGTCTTTTTGCCACCAGCGGCTTCTTTGGCCTTCATTTTGTTGCGCACTTCCAGCATGTCCCGGATGGGAATGCCTTCTGTGATGCAGATGGCCAGGTCCAGGTCGGCTTCGACGGCTTCCCAAATGGCCGCAGCAGCGCCAGCTGGCGGCACGTAGATCACCGACACCGTGGCACCGGTCTGCGTGGCCGCTTCTTTGACCGAGCTGTAGATGGGAATGTTGAAAATCGATTCACCGGCTTTTTTCGGGTTCACACCGGCGACGAAGCAGTTTTTGCCGTTCGCGTACTCTTGGCACTTTTCGGTGTGGAACTGGCCCGTCTTGCCAGTGATGCCCTGGGTGATGACCTTGGTGTCTTTGTTGATGTAGATCGACATGGCGTTACTCGCTTTACGGGGCTTAGGCTTTGACCGCTGCAGCCACCTTCTGGGCGGCTTCGGCCATGGTGTCGGCGGAGATGATGGGCAGACCGGATTCGGCCAGCATCTTCTTGCCCAGCTCTTCGTTGGTGCCCTTCATGCGCACGACCAGCGGCACGGACAGGTTGACCGCGCGGCAGGCGGTGATCACACCGGTAGCGATGGTGTCGCACTTCATGATGCCACCGAAGATGTTGACCAAGATCGCTTTGACCTTGTCGTTCTTCAGCATGATCTTGAACGCTTCGGTCACCTTCTCGGGGGTGGCGCCACCGCCCACGTCCAAGAAGTTGGCCGGTTCAGCGCCGAACAGTTTGATGGTGTCCATGGTGGCCATGGCCAAACCAGCACCGTTGACCAGGCAGCCGATGTTGCCGTCCAGGCTGATGTAGGCCAGGTCGAATTTGGAGGCTTCGATTTCGGCAGCGTCTTCTTCGTCCAGGTCGCGGTAGGCCACGATCTCGGGGTGGCGGAACAGCGCGTTGGCGTCGAAATTGAACTTGGCGTCGAGGGCGATGATGTTGCCCTTGCTGTCGCGGTTCAGGGGGTTGATTTCTACCAAGGAGGCATCGGTCTCCATGTAGCACTTGTAGAGCTTTTGGCAGACGTCAATGAACTGGGCCTTGGAGTCGGCAGGCATGCCCACCCCTGCAGCCAGTTCTTCACCTTGTGCAGCGGTCAGCCCGGTGGCGGGGTCCACAAACACCTTGATGATTTTTTCGGGTGTGGCGTGGGCCACTTCCTCGATGTCCATGCCGCCTTCGCTGGAGGCAATGAAGGCCACCTTTTGGGTGCCACGGTCGGTCACCACAGACAGGTAGTACTCTTTTTGGATGTCGGCACCGTCTTCGATGTAGAGGCGACGGACTTTCTGGCCTTCAGCGCCAGTCTGGTGCGTGATCAGCTGCATGCCCAGGATGTCGGTGGCGCGGGCTTTGACATCGTCGATGGTTTTGGCCACCTTGACACCGCCGCCTTTGCCACGCCCACCGGCGTGGATCTGGGCTTTGACCACCCAAACCGGACCACCCAATTTTTGGGCTGCTTCGACGGCCTCTTGCACCGTGAACGCGGGAATGCCACGGGGAACGGGCACACCGAACTGACGCAAGATTTCCTTGCCTTGGTACTCGTGAATCTTCATGAAAATCGCTCTCTGAAAGAGTCAAACACAACACGTCCGCCCCGGGGGCAAGGTAGCGTGGGCATGGGCAGGCCACGGTTACGGTGCAACAGGCCAAAGGACACACGAAGCCCGAAATGTATCATGGTGCGCTGCACCAACCTTGAAACAAACTGACACGGCCTGCGATTGGACCTTGCCGTTGTTGGGTTTGAAATACCCCCTGGAGAATCCCATGCCACAGGTTTTTATCGACGGTGAAGCCGGCACCACCGGCCTCCAAATCCGCGAACAATTGGGTGCCATGTCCCAAGTGACACTGCTCAGTATCGACCCCGCCCGGCGCAAGGACCCCGAGGCCAAACGCGAGCTGATGGCGCAGGCCGATCTGGTGGTGTTGTGCTTGCATGACGATGCGGCCCGCGAATCGGTCGAGATGGTTGATGGCCTCAAGGCTGCTGGCTGCGCGGTACCCCGCATCATTGATGCCTCCACGGCGCACCGCACGGCGCCGGGTTGGGTTTACGGTTTTCCCGAGTTGTGTGTGGGCCAGCGCGACGCCGTGAGGGCCGCAGAGCGCGTGGCCAACCCTGGGTGTTACGCCACCGGTGCAATCGCCTTGTTGCGCCCGCTGATCGATGCGGGGGTGTTGCCAGCGGATGCGCCGGTTTGTTTGCCCAGTGTCAGTGGGTACTCTGGTGGCGGACGGGCGATGATCGAAGCGTACGAGGCGGGCACCGCTGCGCCGTTTGAGCTGTATGCCCTGGGTTTGTCACACAAACACATTCCCGAAATCATGGCTTGCACCGGACTCACCCGCCGGCCCCTGTTTGTGCCATCGGTGGGTAACTTTCGGCAAGGTATGTTGGTGCAACTGCCCTTGCACCTGGATCAGCTGCCGGGCCGCCCGCAGGTGGCAGACCTGGAGCAGGTGTTGTCCCGCCACTACCAGGACAGCGAGTGGGTGAGCGTGTTGCCGCCCACCGCCGACGGCAAACTGGATGCCGTGGCCCTGGCCGACACCAACCGCCTGGAGTTGCGGGTGTTTGGCAGTGATGCCCATGGACATGCGGTGTTGGTGGCCCGTCTGGACAACCTGGGCAAAGGCGCCAGTGGGGCTGCCGTGCAAAACCTGCGGTTGATGCTGGGGGTTTGATCGCACCGGTGGTGGTTAACGGTCGATCAACCACCCCTCTTCGATCAACAGCGCCCCGCTGCGAACCAGGTCTTGGAGCAGGTTGTGCAGCCATGTGTCGAAGGGGTGCTCCAGAGCGTGCCCGTGGAGCTGGGTCAACAGCGGCGTCGCAGCTGCCCAGGACTGGAAGCGCTGGGTTTCGATGCGTTGGAACTCCTGGAGTTTGAACTTCAGCAGCACCTTGGCCGCGTACCGGTTGTGTTGTTCGGGCTGTTGTACAAAACGGTCCAACCGGCTTCGTGCCCGCTCTACGGCCTGTGCGACAACGGCTGGGGAGCCGCCAAACACGGGGCCGTGGCCTGGGATGACGGTGCGCACATCCAGCGCATTGATCAAGTCCAACGTGGCGGCCACCGCGTCAAAAGCCGAGACGCCATCCAGCTCAGGGAAAACCACCCCAAACCCGTTTTCCCAAAGGGCGTCGCCACTGATCAGCACACCGTGTTCAGGCTGGTGCAGCAGCACGGCATCGGGATCGTGTCCTGGTGCGGCGTGGATGTCCCAATCGGACCCACCCAACCGGACTGAGGTGCCTGGTACCAGCACACTTTGGAAGGTGAATGCCGGGCAGGTTTGCCCAGTGGCCGCGTAACTGAGGGCGGTCTGGTCCCAACGTTGTACCGCCGAGGCTTGCCCCGGGGGAATGTGGGTGGTCAAATCTGGGTAACGGGTTTGAAGGGCGTGGTTGCCACCACAGTGGTCGCTGTGCAGGTGGGTGTTGAGCAGGTGGTCCAGAGGCCGTCCGCCCAAGACTCCCTCCACCAGCTGCAGTGTGAGCGGCGCGTGCGTGGCATAACCGGAGTCGACCAACGCCGTGCCTGCAGGGCTGTCAAACAACACGTTGTTGGCCGACAGCCAACCCCGTTCCCAGACCACCAAATTGTGCGGTAACGGCAGGTTGCTCATCAGGGGCTGGGTGTGGTGTCTGCCACCACGGTTCGGTCGCGGCCACCGGCTTTGGCGCGGTACAGCGCCTCATCGGCCCGGGCGATCAGGGTGTCTAGCAGGGCGTTGTTGCTGCTTTCAGCCGGGTTTTGCACAACGGCCAGCCCGATGCTGACCGTGCACACGGGCAGGGCTGAGTCCCTTGTGCGGCTGGCCCGGATGCGTTCGGCCACCGCGAGGGCTTGGTCGGCATCCGCCTCGGGGAGCAGCACCAAAAACTCCTCGCCCCCAAATCGGCCCAGCACATCGATGCGCCGCAGTGTGTTCTGGACCCTGTCGGCAAAATCTTTGAGCACCCGGTCGCCCACCAAGTGGCCGTGGCTGTCGTTGATGTGTTTGAAGTGGTCCAGATCCAGCATCAGCGCCGCCAACGGCTTGTTGTTGCGGCGGGCGCGCTCCATTTCACGTTGCCCGTGTTGGAACAGGGCGTGTCGACTCAGCGCCCCTGTGAGTGAGTCGTGGCTGACCAGGTGGTTCAGCTCTTGGCGCAGGCGTTCGTCGGCCAACAGCACCAAACCGATGGTCAACAACAAAATGCCAAAACTGAAGCCTGTGAGGTAAACCACCTGAGGCCACGAGTTGCTGAACAGATCGTGCCCCACGGGGTGTAAAAAGGCCGAAATGGCACGGCCCAGCGTGACCGTGGCCAGCAGACCAAGCACCAACACAGTGAACCGGGCCGGGAAACTGCGCCGGTCGTGGCTGGCAATCAGGGTGGCCATGCCGATGGAGACCCCGGCCATGATCAAGTTGCCCAGCACCAGGCGGCTGCTGTAGTTCGGGCTGTAAATCCCCCACCACCACAGCAGTGGCATAACCATCAACAGCGCACCCGGTAACAGGCCGGGGGGCCAAGAACGGTTGAAAAACCGCACCGTTCCGGCCAACAGCAGCAAGGTGCCCGCGAGCAAAGCCAAGTTGGCCAAAACCACAGTGACAAAATCCGGCAAGGTGCCACGGCCACCAAACAACAGCGTGGAGACGAAGATCCACAGCGGCCCACCGGACCATTCCCTGAGCCCCTGGATGGATGCCGGGTAGGTTCGGCGCATGGAGTACAGGACCAGCGCCATCAACCCACCCATGACACCCGTCACGAATACGATGGTCCGGAGGTCTAAAGGAGGCATGGATGGGGCGGGGTGTAGGGGTTGTTCCCCAGTGTAGCCCGATTGCCCTGTGGGCGCATTCAGTGGGTGCTGCTGCGCAATTCCCGGCGCAAAATTTTGCCCACATTGCTCTTGGGCAGTTCGTCTCGGAATTCGATGTACTTGGGGCGCTTGTAGCCTGTCAGGTTGTCGTGGCAATACCGTGCCACCGCGTCTTCGGTCAGGGTCGGGTCGCTGCGAACGACATAAACCTTGATGGACTCGCCTTGCATGGTGTCTGGTATGCCAATGGCGGCGCACTCGACCACCCCAGGACAGTTGGAGATCACGTTTTCCAGTTCGTTCGGGTAGACGTTAAAGCCCGACACAATGATCATGTCCTTTTTGCGGTCCACAATGCGGATGTAACCCCGCTCGTCCATGGTGCCAATGTCACCGGTCCGCATGTAACCATCGGCGGTGAAGGCCTTGGCGGTTTCCTCGGCTTGCTGGTAATAACCCGCCATGACGTTGGGGCCTTGGATGCAGATCTCGCCCGGCTCCCCCAGCGGCACATCTTGGTCATCATCGGCTTTGATGGCGATGTCGATGCCCGGCAGTGGAAGGCCTATGGTCCCAGTGAACTCGGTGTTGGTCACCGGGTTGTTGGTGCCGATGGCGCAGGTTTCACTCATGCCCCAACCCTCTACCATGGGGCAATGGGTCACGGCTTTCCATTGCCGTGCCGTGCCTTCTGAAGCCGCCATGCCCCCCGCTTGGGACACCACCAAATGGGAAAAATCCAGCTGTTTAAAACGGGGGTTGAGCAGCAACGCGTTGAACAGGGTGTTGACCGCTGGCAGCAGGTGGAAAGGACGTGTCTTGAGGGTTTCAACAAACTTGCCGATGTCGCGGGGGTTGGGCACCAGGGTCATGTGGGCGCCCCACCGCAGGGTGAGCAAACTGAGGGTGAGCGCAAAAATATGGTACAGCGGCAGTGCCGCGATGTTGTTGGCGTCTCGGATGTCGTTGAGCTTGTGGAGGGCGGGTGTGAACCACGCCTCGGCCTGCAGGGTGGCCGCGATGATGTTGCGGTGCGTGAGCACGGCGCCCTTGGACAGGCCTGTGGTGCCTCCGGTGTACTGCAAAAAGGCGGTAGATCCGTGGTCGGCTTCTGAGGGTTTGAGGGTGCGCGACTGTCCGGCTTCTAGGGCCGCCCGGAAGGACACCACCTGGCGCTCACCGTGGGGGCTTTGCAAGGGAAGCTTGTAGGCCGGCACCATTTTGGCCAGGTGGCGCACCGCAAAAGTGATCCAGCGACCGAACCAGAACCCCAGCTGGTCGCCCATGCTGCTGACCACCACGTGCTTGATGGGTGTGTGGTCGATCACTTCTTCCAGGGTGTGGCAGAAGTTTTCGAGGATGACGATGGCCTCGGCGCCCGAGTCCCGGAGCTGGTGCTGCAGCTCTCGGGCGGTGTAGAGGGGGTTGACGTTGACGCAGGTGTAACCCGCCCGCAACACCGCAGCCATCGTTACCAGAAACTGCGGCACATTGGGCAGCATGATGGCCACCCGGGACCCAGGGGTCAGCCCCAGGCTTTGCAAGTAGGCCCCCAGTGCAGCGCTGCGCTCATCCAGCTGGCTGTATGACATCCAGCGTTCCATACAAACCGCCACAGGGCGTTTGGCGTTGCGCCTGAACGCGTCTTCCAGCATGGCGCCAACGTTGCGAAAAACGGTGGGGTCCACATCGTGTGGAACACCAGGGGGGTAACTGTTCAACCAGATTTTTGTCATGGGCGTGCGGTGGGGCAGGGCTCACCCCAGGCTGGGGGCGGTGCCACCGCATTGTGCGGGCCTCAAGCCCGGTCTGTAGACAGGGCTAATCCCTACAGACTGTCGCCCACGGTACAGATGCGAGCCTGGGCCCATCCAGTGGTCAGTCAGAGGCGGTTGTTTCGGCCAGCACCCCTCGCCGCATTTGGTCCAGTTCCATGGTTTCGAAAAGGGCCTTGAAGTTGCCCTCCCCGAAGCCTTGGTTGCCTTTGCGCTGGATGAACTCAAAAAAGATCGGACCCAGCTGGTTTTCGCTGAAGATCTGCAGCAGCAGCTCATCGGGCAGCCCATCGACCAAGATGTTGCGCTGGCGCAGGCCCTCCAAGTCCTCACCGTGGCCCGGGATGCGCTTGTCCAAGAGCTCGTAGTAGGTGTCGCTGGTGTTCAACAGTTGCACGCCCGCCATTTGAAGGGCGTCAACAGTGGCGTACAGATCGGTGGAGGCCAGCGCGATGTGTTGTATCCCTTCGCCCTGGTAGCGGTCCAGGTATTCCTGGATTTGCCCTGCCTTGTCGTTGCCCTCTTCGTTGATCGGGATGCGGATCTTTCCGCAGGGGCTGGTCATGGCTTTGCTTTTCACGCCGGTGACTTGGCCTTCAATATCAAAATACCGAACCTCGCGGAAGTTGAACAAGCGTTCGTAGAACCCCGCCCATTCCCCCATGCGGCCGCGGTGCACGTTGTGGGTCAGGTGGTCTATGGTCGTCAGGCCGTGCCCCACGTGGTCCAAGCTGCTGGCGTTGTGGCCAGGCAAGGGCTCAAAGTCCACGTCGAAAAAGCCAATGTTGCCGATATCGCCTGGCTGGGCGCCGTTTTTGTCGCGCCAACGGTCGACCAGGTAAATCAGGCTGTCGCCTATGCCTTTGATCGCGGGGATGTTGAGTTCGCCAGGGCCTGCCTGTCCCGCATAACCCCACGCCCCCAGCCCAATGGCCCGCTCGTAGGCCAATTTGGCGTCTTGGACCCGAAACGCGATGGCACAAATGCTGGGTCCATGCAAACGGGCAAACCGTTGTGCAAAGGAGTCTGGCTCCGCGTTCAAGATGAAGTTGATGCCACCCTGGCGGTACAGCACCACGTTTTTGTGCCGGTGTTTCGCCACCGCGCGAAAGCCCATGCGCTCGAACAGTTCGCCCATCGCCTGTGGGTCGGGTGCCGCGTATTCGATGAACTCAAAGCCATCGGTGCCCATCGGGTTGTCCCAAGGGGCGGTTGCTGGTGTGGCGGCGGTGGTCGGCATGGGGTCTCCTGTGGCGGTTGCAATACCCAGACTGTAGTTTTTGGGGCGAGCAGGATGTTTGCAAAATCAGTGGTTGTTCGGGCAAAATTCGCAATAAAACTGCAATCAACAAGGTATGGATGCGCTTGACAAGCTTGATCGGCTGATATTGGTGTGTTTGCAAGCCAATGGACGGGCCACCTACGATGAGATCGCCGGCCAGGTCGGGTTGTCGCCCAGTGCCGTGTTGCGGCGGGTTCGCCGTTTGGAGGATGCCGGGGTGATCGACCGGTACGTGGCCTTGGTCCGACCGGACAAGGTGGGACTGGGCCTGACCGCCTACATTAACGTGCGCCTTGAAAAACACACCGAAACCCACAAGCGCAACCCCATGGAGTTGTTCCGTGCCAGTGTTTTGACCTGGCCAGAGGTGGTGGACTGTGCGGTGTTGACTGGCGAAATGGATTTTTTGCTCCAGGTGATGGTGCCAGACATGCCCGCGTACTCCCGTTTTGTGTTGGACACCTTGCTGAAGCACCCCAGTGTTCAAGACATGAAAAGCAGTTTTGTGTTGGACCGCCTTAAAAACACCACCGCTGTACCGGTGTGGGTGTGATCGGTTAAAATTAGGGTAAACCCTAGTAATGGCCCAAACCCCTGACCACGTACCCCCCCACCGACTGGTGCCCATCCGCACGTTGGATGGGGAGCAGCGTGGTGCTGTACAAGCCCATTTGTTGGGTTTGGGCCCGGCAGACCGGTACCTGCGGTTTGGATATGCCGCCAACGACGAACAAGTGACCCGGTACGTACAGGGTCTGGCTTTTGATCGGGATGTGGTGTTTGGGGTGTTCAACCGGCGGTTGGACTTGATTGCCATGGCCCACTTGGCCTTTGCGCTGGATCCCAACTGCGCCAATTGTGCGGAATTTGGGGTCAGCGTCAGCCAGCACGCCCGCGGACGAGGTTATGGTCGGCGCTTGTTCGAGCGGTCTGTGGTGCACGCCCGCAACGATGGGGTTGAGCTGCTCTTCATACACGCCTTGAGTGAAAACCGGGCCATGTTGCACATCGCCCGCCAAGGGGGGGCGGTGGTTGTGAGGGACGGCTCCGAGAGCCAGGCCCATTTGCGTTTGCCCCCAGCCGATTTTGAGTCCCATGTGCAGGCTTTGGTGGACGAACAGGTCGCCCGGACCGACTACCAACTCAAGCGCCAGTCGCAGCAGTTTTGGCGGGTCTTGCACGGGTTGCAGGCCTTGCGTTGGGGCAGCGGCAACAACGGACAGGTGTAGGCGGGTGTCACACCACTGTTGTATCCTTGCCCCATTGCAACAACCAGTGACCACCTGTGGCCGAACCTTCTCCCAGTAGCATGCCGCACCGAGCGGTGCGGCATGAAGACAAACGTGGTTTTCTCCAGAAGCTCGCGGAGTTTATCCACCCTGGGCCAGACTCCAAAGACGAGCTGATTGAAACCCTGGTCGAAGCCGAAGACAACGACATCATCAATGCCGAATCGCGGGTGATGTTGGAGGGCGTGATCCGCATGGCGGACATGACGGCAGGGGACGTGATGGTAGCCGCGCCCCGCATGGACGTGCTGGACATCCATGCGCCTTTTGACACCCTGCTGCACACGGTGATCGATACCGCCCACTCCAGGTTCCCCGTGTACGACGGCGAACGGGAGAACATCATCGGCATTTTGTTGGCCAAAGACCTGCTCAAGCTGCAGCGGGCGCCGGAGTTGAACATCCGTGCCCTTTTGCGACCCGTGGTGTTTGTGCCCGAGAGCAAGGGGTTGAACGACTTGCTCAGAGAGTTTCGGGGCAACCGAAACCACTTGGCGGTGGTGATTGACGAGTTTGGCCGTGTGGCCGGCCTGATCACCATAGAGGACGTTCTGGAAGAAATTGTTGGCGAAATCGAAGACGAGTTTGACGTGGACGACAGCGCCGGCGATGTGTTTGCCTTGGCTGATGGCTCTTGGCGTGTCAGTGGGGACACGGCCATAGAACGGGTCAACGAGGCTTTTGGTGTGCAATGGCCAGACGATGGTTTTGACACCGTTGGGGGTTGGGTCTCCCACGAGATGGGGCATGTGCCCAAACGGGGTGAATCGCACGAGCGTGATGGTTTGCGTTTGACCGTTCAGCACGCCAAAGGTGGCGCCGTCAAGTGGTTCAAAGTGACCCGCGTACGCCCACCCGCCCCCTGATGTGTTGGCGCAACCGCTGGGTAGCGGCGGCCCTGTTGGTGTCTGGGGCGTTGCAAGCGTGTGCGCTGGCGTGGCCCTGGTCTTGGGGGTTTGACGAGGGCCAAGCGGTACCCGTGTTGTATGCCACTTCCTTGATCCCCTTGGTGTGGGCTCTGCGCCAAGCCGTTTCGGGGCGGCAAGCCGCTTGGCGGGCGTGGTGGTACGCCACGGCTTGGCTGGTGTCCACGTTTTGGTGGCTGTACGTCTCCATGCACACCTACGGTGGTCTCCCCGCGCCGTTGGCGGCACTGGCCGTGTGTTTGTTGGCCGCTGCTTTGGCCACCTATTACGGTCTGGCAGGCGGTTTGGCATGGTGGTTGTCCCAGCGCGCTCCCCGCCTGTGGCCTGTGGTGTTGGCCGCGGCCTGGACGCTGGCCGAGCTGGCCCGGGCTTGGTTGTGGACCGGTTTCCCCTGGGGCGCAGGGGGTTACGCCTTGGTGGACAGCGCGGGCTGGCTGGCGCCCTACTTGGGTGTGTACGGCTTGGGCGCTGTCGTGTTGTGTGGCGTGGCGTGGCTCGCGGGGGCCGGCCCTGGTGCGTTGTGGCGTCCACAGACCGTGTGGGGTGGTTTGCTGGGGGGGTGTTTGTTGTTGTGGCCGTTTGTGGGTCGGGAGTTGACCGCCCGACTGCCCACTTGGACCGAGTCCCAGGGGCGGTTACCGGCCGTGTTGTTGCAAGGCAACATCCCTCAGGACGATAAGTTTCGCGCAGACACGGGTTTGCCCCTGGCCCTGTCTTGGTACGCCACCCAAGCGCGGTTGGCCTTGGCTGGGTTGGGCGGTACACCGGGACTGGTGGTCGCTCCTGAAACTGCGATACCCGTGCTGCCGCAGAACCTGGACCCTGCTTATTGGCAAGGTTATGAAGCCATGGCGGCCCCCTCCGGCGCTGCTCTGCTGTTGGGGGTCCCTTGGGGTGACCAGGCGCGCGGCTACACCAATGCCGCTGTGGCGTGGGCCCCTGGTGTGACGGGGATGTACCGTTATGACAAACACCATCTGGTGCCCTTTGGTGAGTTTGTTCCACCACTTTTTCGGTGGTTCACCAACCTGATGCAGATCCCGTTGGGTGATTTCCAAAGGGGTGGTTTGCCCCAGCCCCCGTTGCCGCTGGATGGGCAATGGGTGGCGCCCAACATTTGCTACGAAGACCTGTTTGGGGAGGAGTTGGCCCGGGGTTTGGTGGGGCCCGGACCTGCCCCCACCGTGTTGGTGAACTTGAGCAATATCGCCTGGTTTGGCCAGACCGTTGCGGTCGATCAGCACCGCCAAATCGCCCGCATGCGGGCCTTGGAGTTGCAACGGCCCATGCTGCGGGCCACCAACACCGGCGCCACTGTGGCCATCGACCACCTGGGCCGTGTCACACACGCACTGGAACCCCACACCCGGGGGGTGTTGCGTGTGGACGTGGACGGCCGTTCGGGCTTGACCCCTTATGCCTGGTGGGCTGGACACATGGGCCTGTGGCCGGTGTTCACATGCTGTGTGCTGGTGTTGGGTTGGGCGTGGCGGACCAGGTTCGCATCTTCCCGGGGTTGAGCAAACCCAGTGGGTCCATGCGGTGTTTCATCGCTACCACCTCCGGTGACAACTCACCCCCGGCTTTGCCATCTTCCAACCAGTGGGTGTGTGGGTTGTTGATGCGAACGCCGTTCGCCCGGTACAGGTCCATCAGCGCGTTGAGCCGCTCGGGTGTGGTGTAGCGCACCAGCTGCAGGGCGCTGCAGGTCAATTCGCCTGTGGTGGTGCGCAGGAACTCGGCGTGCAACAGCACTTCATCGCCCACAAGGCTTTGCATGTGCCTCATTTGTTCCAGGTGTTGCCCGGGGGTGAAGCTGCTCTGCAAATAGGTCAAGGTTTTATCGACTTTGAGAGCGTGCAGCGTGGTGTGGTTCCAGGTGTGTTCAACCAGGGTGTGGCGGGATTGTTGGACCTCTTCAAATGTTTGGTGGTAAGTCAAGGTGCCACCGTGCAGTTCAAGCAGTTCGCGCATGGGCCTGTCGGCCGACGGGGCCAGCAACATCAACACCGCGTGGCAACCTGCGGGCAGGTGGTCGGTCAAGGCGGTTTGGTAAGCCGGTATGGGGGCCGCGAGCAGGCACACCTCTTTTTTGACCAGGCCCGGGCCTGACGCCACCGCTTGGGCAAACAGCAGCGCTGGTTCAAATGCTGGGAAGACGGCGATGTTTTCTTGCCAAGGTAACGCGGCTGCCAAAGCCACTTCAATCTCCAGCACCACCCCGTTGCAGCCGTAGGCATGGTGCAACACCAAGGCCTCTGCACCACGCAGCTCGTGCACTTGGGGCTCTGCTTCCACACTCATCACCTTGATCCCCAACACATTGCCAGTGGCAGCCAATGGGCCGTGGTTGATCGAGCCCACACCACCAAACCCACCACCAAACAAGCCTCCCAGGGTCGCGCTGCGGTAGGTGGAAGGCAGGCACCGCATCTCCCAACCCTGCGCTTGTGCGGCCGCGTCGAACTGCGCCAATCGGATGCCGGCTTGCGCACGTGCCACGCCTGCCCGGACCCACAGCATCGCGTTGTAACTGCTCAGGTCCAACAAGACGCCGCCGTGCATGGGCACCGCTTGCCCATAGTTGCCGGTACCGCCGCCCCTGACGGTGATGGGCAGCCGCAACCGGGCGCAGGTGGCAACAACGGCACGGATTTCGGCTTCGGTTCGGGGCCGAACGGCCACATGGGCCGATTTGCCTTGCAACTGCGGCTTGAGCACTGGGCTGAACCAGGAAAAATCCTGGGACAGCCGGGCCACGCGGTTGGTGTCTGTGATCCAGTCCAGGTCGGGCAGGGCCAATTGCAGTTGTTCAATGTCGGTCAATGGTGCGTTCATGGTGCAGGCCGTTCAATCGTTGGACAGTTCGCTGGCGTGCCACGAGCCCAATGCCAGCTTGGTCAGCCACGCCATGAGCACAAACAAGGCCACACCGGTCAGGGAAATCAGCAGCAGTGCGGCAAACATGCGTGGTATGTTGAGTTGGTAACCAGCCATCAAAATTTGGTAGGCCAGTCCAGTGCCTGTTCCGCCGGTGCCCGCCACGAACTCTGCTACCACGGCACCTATCAGTGCCAGTCCGCTGGATATCCGCAAGCCGCCAAAAAAGTACGGCAGGGCGCTGGGTATGCGCAAGCGCCACAGGGTTTGGGCCCGGCTGGCCCGGTTCATTTTGAAATAACTTTGAAGGTCAGGGTCTACGCTGCGCAAGCCCAGGGTGGTGTTGGAAATGATGGGGAACAAGGCGACCAGCGCTGCGCACACCACCAATGACGCCGTGGGGTTTTTGACCCAAATGATGATGAGGGGGGCCACTGCCACGATGGGTGTCACTTGGAGCAGCACCGCGTACGGAAACAGCGCGGTTTCGATGGCCCGGCTTTGGACAAACAGGAAAGAGATCAATACCCCCACCACAGTGGCGACCACAAAAGACAACACGGTGATTTTGAGGGTCACCAACAGGGCCAGGCCCAAAGCCTGCCAGTCGGTGAACAGCGTTTGGACCATCAAGACAGGGGAGGGCACCAGGTAGGCGGGGAGTTTGAGGCCGCTGACCAGGCCTTGCCAGGTGCCCAAAAGGACGATGGCCACCAGCAGGGGGTACAACACCCGTTGGACCTGTGGTTGTGACAACCAAGGTGGTGTGGTGGTCGGGCTCATGTGGTGCTGTCCTCGGTGTTGTCAAGGCTGGCCCGGTGCAGGCTGTCTTGCAGCTGTTTGGCGTACCTGGCAAAAGCGGGGGTGACCATGAAGTCGGGCGTGCGGGGATAGGGTTCGTCGATCTGAAACGACTCGACAATGCGGCCAGGGCGCGCTGCCATCATCACCACGCGGGTGGACAGAAAAACGGCTTCGTGGATGGAATGCGTCACAAACACCACGGTGAGCTTTTTTTCGCGCCACAGGTCCAGCAGATCGGCGTCGAGTTTGTGGCGGGTGATTTCGTCCAGGGCTCCAAACGGTTCGTCCATGAGCAGCAGCTTGGGCTGTACCACCAGCCCTCGGGCGATCGACACCCGCATTTGCATACCCCCCGACAAGGCCCTGGGCAGGGCTTGGGCGAACCGGGTCAGACCCACCAGTGCCAGGGCGTCTGCGACCCGGGCGTCGGCCTCTGGCCTTGGGGTGCCTGCCAAGTCGAGAGGCAAACGAACGTTGGCTTGTACGGTGGCCCATGGCATCAAGGTGGGGGACTGGAACACAAACGCCATCTGAGGGGCCCCACCACCATGCAACTGTTGTACCGGTTTGCGCCACAACAACAACCGGCCGTCGGTGGGCTCCAACAGCCCTGCCACCATTTTGAGCAAGGTGCTTTTGCCGCAGCCCGATGGACCCAACAGGGTGACAAACTCACCCGGTTGGATGGTCAGGTTAACCGGCTGCAAAGCCACGGTGCCATTGGGGTAGGTTTTTTCGGCCGACAAGACCTCAATGGCCGGCACAAGTGGGGTGGTTTCAGGCAGCATGGTGGGGCCTTGTGCTCAGGGCATGACTTTCACGTCTTTGATGAAGTCGAGGTTGTAGGCCTCTTGGAGCTTGACCTTGTTGGGGTCGATGAATTTTTGACCGACCAGGAAGTCGTGGCTGGCCTTCATGCGGGCTTCAGTCATGGAACCAATGCCACTTTTTTGGGCCTCGCCCGAGGTGATGATGCCCATTTCTTTCATCTTGGCCACACTGTGTGCCAAT
>JBEBBB010000413.1:0-9134 GCA_041158605.1 Pseudomonadota bacterium | reverse complement strand
GGAATTGGGCAGCCCCGACCTGCCACAACCACCACAGCCCTTGGCCTTGGGCCAGCCCCAGTTTTACGACGCGGTGTACTTCGGGGAGACGGTGCGGGTGGGTGCTTTCATGCGCCCGCTGGAGCAACCGGTGGACGGTGCGGCCAGTGAGCAACTGGTGATCCAGGTGGCCGAAAGCACCGCCTCGCGGGAGCAGTTCACGACCAGCTTTTTGCACCGCACCGCGCTGCGCGACGGGGTGTTTCTGCTGGCCATGGGGGCGATGGTGTTGCTGGGCCTCTGGATGGCGCTGCGGCCGCTCAGCCGGCTCGCGACCCAAACCCGTGAGCGGGACGCTGGGGACGTGCGGCCCCTCCAAACCCACGACCTGCCCAGCGACCTGCGCCCCTTGGTGGACGCGGTGAACCAACAACTCGCCCGCAGCGAACGCCTGATGGCCCACCGCCGCGGTTTTATCGACGACGCCTCGCACCAGCTGCGCACACCCTTGAGTGTGTTGCGAGCCCAGCTGGATTTCATCTTGCGCGAGTCCGACGCGGCACAACGCACCGCCGCGCTGCACGCCCTGTCACAAGCGCTGGCCCAGGCCATCCGCGGCACCAACCAGCTGCTCACCCTGGCCCAATCGGACACAGCCGGTGGGGAACGCGAGGTTTTTGACCTGCACGGTCTGGCCCGTGGTGTCGCGTTGGAGCTGCTGCCTTTGGCGCGGGCGCGGGGAACGGACCTGGGTTTGAACACACCCGATGGGCCATTGCCCTGCGAGGGGCACCCCCTGCTGCTGCACCAGGCGCTGCTCAACCTGGCGCACAACGCGATCGAACACGGCAGGCCGAACGGGGTGGTGACCTTGTCGGCCCAGGCCGATACGCAGGGCTGGACCTTGGCCGTGGAAGACGATGGGCCCGGCTTGCCCCCCGAGGTGTTGGCCCGTTTGGGCCAAAGGTTCGCCAAAGGCCGGCACAGCCAAGGTTCCGGGCTGGGCATGGCCATCGCTCTGTCGGTGATTGAAGGGCACGGGGGCCGGTTGGCGGTAGAAACCGTCGTGCGAGGGCCAGGTACCCGAGCAACCCTGTGGTGGCCCCGGTGAACAGGCAGGTCAAGCGCCTGGTGTGCGCCCTGGGCACCTGGGCTGCCGTGTGCGCGGCAGGCACACTGGACGGTGCGCGCTGCGTGGTACCGGCCAAACCGGGGGGCGGCTTTGACCTCACCTGCCAGTTGGCCCGGGACTCGCTACAAGCCGCTGGCCTGACCCGCACACCGTTGCAGATCGGATACCAACCCGGTGGCATCGGCGCCCTGGCCTTTCGCAGCACCGTGAACCAAACACCCGCAGACGCCCGGACAGTGATGGCGTTTTCATCGGGGTCGCTGCTGAACCTGGCCCAAGGCCGGTTTGGCCCATACCAACCCAGCCACGTGCGGTGGTTGGCCGCGGTCGGCATGGACCACGGCGTGGTGGCCGTTCGGCGCGACTCCCCCTACCGCACCTTGGGTCAATTGCTCGAGGCCTTGCGGGCACGCCCGGAGGCCATCGTCTTTGGCGCTGGGGGGTCGATAGGCAGCCAGGACTGGATGAAAGCCGCCTTGTTGGCGCGGGCGGCGGGCGTGGGCCACAAGGCCATGCGGTTTGTCGCCTTTGAGGGCGGTGGCGAGGCGCTGAGCGCCCTCAAAGGCGACCACGTGCAGGTGCTGGCGGGTGACGCGGCCGAGGTGGGCCAACACATCGACAAGGGCTTTAACGTGCGGGTGCTGGCCACCCTGTCCGAACACCGCCTGCCTGGGCGCTGGTCGGCGGTTCCTACCGCCAAGGAACAGGGCTACGACATCCGTTGGCCCATTTTGCGCGGGTTTTACATGGGGCCAGGTGTCGCGGAGCGGGACCTGCGGGAGTGGGCCGACACCCTGGGCCGTGCGTTACAACACCCGGCCGCCGCCAGCGCCCTGGCCCGCAGCGGCATCACCCCGGCATGGGTCACGGGTGCCGAGCTGGACCGCTTGGTGCAAACCCAGGTGGCACAGTACCGGGAGCAAGCAGCGGCCTTCGGGCTTGTCCGGCCCTGAGGGCCACTTCGAGCCACTCAGCCCTGCGGCAACCCACGGCTGGCCAGCACCTGTTCCGCGACCTCCGCAAACCCCACACCCCGCTCTCCACGGGTCACCCACCGGGGCTGGTGGACGAGTTGGCTGGCAAACCGGTGGATATTGGCCACCCCGACCGTCAGCGGCATGTGCTGGAACATGACCTGGTCGTTGGTGGAGTCACCCACATACACCCACTGGTCCAGCTCTTGGGTCAGGTCGCGGCCCAACAGCTCTTCCACGGCCCAAAGGGCGCCGGTCCATTTGTTGTGGTCACCGATCCAGCCGTTGATGTGGATGGAGCTGACTGTAGCGGTCAAACCCGCAGCGCGCATGCGCCCCACCACCAGCTCGATTTGGGATGGGTCCAGGTGCGCAAACTCGCTGTGGTCGATGGCGATATCGGTTTCCCGCCCGGCGCTGTCTTGCGCCCGCTGGGCACCAGGTACCTCGTGTTCGATCGCGCCCAACACCGCTTGCAAGTGCTGGAAGTTGGCCTCGCGCACCGCCGCGCTTTGTACGTGGCGCTTGTGCAGCCCACCACCCCTGCCAGACAACAGCAGACTGCCGTTTTCTGCCACGATGGCCCACAACGGCCAGTCGCGTGCAAAAGGTTCGCTCCAACCAGAGGGTCGACCGGTGATGGCGATCACGGGCACACCCGCCGCGTGCAAACGGTGCAGGGCCTCCAAGGCCTCGGGTTCAATGGCGCCATCCCGGGTCAGGGTGTCATCGATATCGGTCAGCACACCGGCCACCGGTTGAGTGAACTGTGGTCCCACCTCAAGAAACGGTTGCATGCGTTGGGCCAGTGTCATGTGCGGATTGTGGTTCAAGACCTGACCGGGCAAACCCGGATGTCACACCAAGGTCTTCCGAATTACATTGTTTCGTCATATTCCAAAAGCAGAATGGGTGTTTTAGCCCGGTCCCAAGGAGATTTTATGAAACGCAGTTTGATGGCCGCAGCGCTCGCCGCAGCCGTGTCTTTGCCGGTGTACGCCCAAACCGAGATCCAATGGTGGCACTCCATGACCGGGGGCCTGAACGATTGGGTCATGGACCTGGCCAACGGCTACAACGCCAGCCAAAAAGACTACAAAATCGTGCCCACCTACAAAGGGCAATACGACGAGTCCATGACCGCTGCTGTGGCGGCATTCCGGGCTGGTAACGCCCCCCACCTGCTGCAGGTGTTCGAAGTGGGTACCGCCACCATGATGGCCAGCAAAGGCGCCATCGTGCCAGTGGGCAAGGTGCTGACAGACGCCGGCTACAAATTCGACCCCAAAGCCTACATTCCGGCGGTGGTGGGCTACTACACGGCCCCCAACGGCCAGATGCTGAGCTACCCCTTCAACAGCTCCACCACCATCCTCAACTACAACAAAGACGCCTTCAAAGCGGCTGGGTTGGATCCCGAAAAAGCCCCCACCACCTGGCCCGAACTGGTGGCCACTGCGGCCAAGCTCAAAGCCAGCGGGCACAAATGTCCCTTCACCACCAGCTGGCAGGGCTGGACACAGCTGGAGAGCTTTTCCACCTGGCACAACACCCTGTTCGCCTCCAAAAACAACGGCTTTGGTGGCATGGATGCACGCCTGGCGGTGAACAGTCCCCTGCACGTGCGCCACATTGAAAACCTGGCCAACATGGCCAAGCAGGGTTTGTTCGTCTACAAAGGCCGCAACAACCTGGGCGACGCGCCCTTCTTCTCGGGCGAATGCGCCATGCAAACGGGCTCGTCGTCCACCTACGCCAACATCAAGAAAAACGCCAAATTTGCGTTTGGCATCGCGCCCTTGCCCTATTACCCAGACGTGGCGGGTGCACCGCAAAACACCATCATCGGTGGTGCATCTTTGTGGGTGATGTCGGGCAAACCGGCCAAAGAATACAAAGGTGTGGCGGCCTTCTTGGACTACCTCAGCAGCGCCGAGGTGCAGGCCAAGAGCCACCAGCGCACGGGCTACCTGCCGGTCACTCTGGCCGCCCTGCAAATGACCGAAAAAGCCGGCTTTTACAAACAAAACCCTGGCACCGACACAGCGGTCAACCAAATGATCCGCAAAACCACCGACAAGTCGCGCGGCATCCGGCTGGGCAACTTCGTGCAGATCCGTGCGGTGCAGGACGAAGAGCTGGAACAGGTGTGGGCGGGCAAAAAGTCGGCCAAAGAAGCGCTGGACAGCATTGTGAAGCGCAGCAACGAACTGCTCGAACGGTTCGAACGCGCCAACAAATCCTGACCCCACCGCCCTACCCCTGTTGAAGCGCCCCACCCCGGGGGCGCTTTTTTGGTTTGCACATGGCCATTGAAAAACGCGTTCAGTTCCGCAGCGCTTGGCTGCCTTGGGTGTTGCTGGCACCCCAGGTGGCCATCATCGCGGTCTTCTTTTTCTGGCCAGCTGGCCAGGCCATGGTGCAGTCGCTGCAACAAAACGACGCGTTTGGCACCTCTTTCGAGTGGGTGGGTCTGGAGAATTTCCAGCGCTTGTTCGCCGACGAGACCTACGTGGCATCGTTCAAAACCACAGCGGTGTTTTCGGTGCTGGTGGCGGTTTTGGGCCTGTCCATCGCGCTCACGCTGGCGGTGTTCGCCGACCGTGTGGTCAAAGGCGCGGGTGTGTACAAAACGCTGTTGATCTGGCCCTATGCGGTCGCACCTGCGGTGGCCGGTGTGTTGTGGTTGTTCATGTTTGCGCCCAGCGTGGGTGTGGTGAGTTACGCGCTCAACCACATCGGCATCGAGTGGAACAGCCTGCTCAACAGCGACCACGCCATGGCCCTGATCGTGATGGCCGCGGTCTGGAAACAGATCTCGTACAACTTTCTGTTTTTTCTGGCAGGGTTGCAGTCCATCCCCAAATCCCTGATCGAGGCCGCAGCTATCGATGGCGCAGGGCCCTGGCGGCGGTTCTGGACCATTGTGTTCCCGTTGCTCTCGCCCACCACGTTTTTTTTGCTGGTGATCAACGTGGTGTACGCGTTTTTCGACACCTTCGCCATCGTGGATGCGGCCACCCAGGGAGGGCCAGGCAAAGACACCGCCATCTTGGTGTACAAGGTTTATTACGACGGCTTCAAAGCCATGGACTTGGGCGGCTCGGCCGCCCAATCGGTGGTGCTGATGGTGATCGTGGTGGCACTGACCGTGGTGCAGTTCCGTTTTGTGGAAAAAAAGGTCACCTACTGAGCCCTTATGGTTGAACGCCACCGTTTTCTCGACATCCTTTCGCACGTGGTGCTGCTCATCGGCGTGGCCGTGGTGGCGTTCCCGCTCTACATCACGCTGGTGGCCGCCACCCACACCTCGGAAACCATCGTCCACGCCCCCATGCCCGTGGTGCCCGGGCCCCACCTGCTGGACAACCTGGCGCAGGCCTGGGGCGGGGGTGGCAACGGCGCGGGCTCCACGGCCCCCGTGGCCCGCATGATGGTGGTGAGTTTGGTGTCGGCACTGGTGATTGCAGTGGGCAAGATCGCTATCTCGCTGCTGTCGGCCTTTGCCATTGTTTACTTCCGTTTTCCCTTCCGCCAGTTGTTTTTTTGGGCCATCTTCATCACGTTGATGCTGCCCGTTGAGGTGCGCATCGGCCCCACCTACCAGGTGGTGGCCGACCTGGGCCTACTCAACAGCTACGCAGGGCTGACCATTCCACTCATCGCTTCGGCCACAGCCACCTTTTTGTTCCGGCAGTTTTTCCTGACCGTGCCCGACGAGCTGGTCGAGGCCGCCCGCATGGACGGCGCTGGCCCTTTGCGGTTTTTCAAAGACGTGTTGCTGCCCCTGTCCACCACCTCGATCGCGGCCCTGTTCGTGATCCAGTTCATCTATGGCTGGAACCAGTACCTCTGGCCGCTGTTGGTGACCACCAACGAAGACATGTACCCGGTGGTCATGGGCATCAAACGCATGATTTCGGGCGGTGATGCCGCCAACGAGTGGAACGTGGTCATGGCCACCGCCCTGCTGGCCATGATGCCCCCCGCCCTGGTCGTCATCCTGATGCAAAAGTGGTTTGTCAAAGGCCTGGTCGATACCGAGAAATAACCCCTCAACATGGCATCCATTGAACTTCGAGACGTCGTCAAACGTTATGGCCGCAGCGCCCAGGCCTTGCAGGTGCTGCATGGCGTCAACGCCCGCATACACGACGGGGAATTTGTCGTTATCGTGGGGCCTTCGGGCTGTGGCAAATCCACGCTGCTGCGCATGGTGGCGGGCCTGGAAGAGGTCAGCGGGGGGCAGATCCTGATCGGCGACCGGGTGGTCAACGACCTGGAACCCGCCCAACGCGATATCGCCATGGTGTTCCAGAACTACGCGCTGTACCCCCACATGAGCGTGTTTGACAACATGGCCTACGGGCTCAAAATCGCCGGGGTACCCAAGGCCGAGATACAGTCCCGTGTGGAAAAGGCGGCCGGCATCCTGGAGCTGGGCGCGTTGCTGGCGCGCAAGCCCCGCGAGCTCTCGGGCGGCCAACGCCAGCGCGTGGCCATGGGCCGGGCGATTGTGCGGCAACCCCAGGCTTTTTTGTTCGACGAACCGCTGTCCAACCTGGACGCCAAGCTGCGCGCGCAAACACGTCTGGAAATCCGCAAGCTGCACCGCGAGCTGGGCATCACCTCGCTTTTCGTGACCCACGACCAAGTGGAGGCCATGACCCTGGCCCAGCGCATGATCGTCATGAACGGCGGCCGTATGGAGCAGTTCGACACCCCCGAAACGGTGTACAACCGCCCGGCCAGCACCTTTGTGGCCAGCTTCATTGGATCGCCCCCCATGAACCTGCTGCGCCACGGGCCCAACAGCGACCTGGGTGGCCCGGCCGATGCCATTTTGGGCATACGCCCCGAGCACCTGCGCTTGGCCGACGAAGGCTGGCCGGTGGTGGTGGACACGGTCGAGTTGCTGGGGGCCGAACGCTTGGTACACACCCGCCTGGGTGATGAGCTGGTCACCTTGCGCACCGACGAGGCCGATGCAGCCCCCGAACCGGGCGCCCACGTGCGCCTGGCACCCCAGGCCGACAAGGTGCACTGGTTCGACGGCACCACGGGTGCCCGCCTGGACCTGCGCTGAGACCCACGCCCAGGCCCGCCCCACACATGGCCACAGCCACCCCGCCCCACTGGCCTTACCCCCGTTGGATCGCCCACCGGGGGGCCGGGCGGCTGGCCCCCGAGAACACGCTGGCCGCCTTCCGCCTGGGGGCCGCCCACGGCTACCGAATGGCCGAGTGCGACGTCAAACTCAGCGCCGATGGTGTGCCTTTTTTGCTGCACGACGCCACCCTCACCCGCACCACGCAGGGCCTGGACGCGGTGGCGGGGCCCGGCGCCAACCCCTTGGCCGCCGCCCACCCCTGGGCCGTGTTGTCGCAGCTGGACGCGGGGGCCTGGCACTCGCGCCACTGCGCCGGTGAAACACTGCCCACGCTGGCCCAGGTGGCGCGCTACACACAGGCCAATGGCTTGTTGTTGAACATCGAAATCAAACCATCTCCTGGCACCGACGCGCAGACCGGCCAGGTGGTGGCGCAAACCGCCGCGCGGCTGTGGGCCCACGCGGCGGTGCCGCCGCTGCTGAGCTCGTTCCAACCCGGCGCTCTGGTTGCGGCCCGACTGGCCGCCCCGGACCTGCCACGCGCCCTGCTGGTCGACACGCTGCGGGCCGGTTGCCTGGACGAAGCCGTGGCCCTGGGCTGTGTGGCCCTGGTGTGCAACCACGCCCTATGGGACGCCGAACTGGTCGCACAGGCCCGATCGCGGGGTCTGCGCCAGCTGAGCTACACCGTGAACGACGAATGGGCCGCCGAACGGCTGTTGGCCTTGGGCACAGACGGCATCATCACCGACCGGGTGGATGTGTTCGCGCCTGTGGGTTAAAAAGGCCCCAGGCGTGTTGGGCTTACACCACCACAACAGGCTCGACCAGGAATGTGGTGATCTCGTCAATAAAAGTGGTGGCGTGTTGCATGGTCGCCACGCCCTGTGGGGATGCGAAGGCGGCATTGAGCGTCTCGGTATTCTCGAACCACAGCTCCACAATGCCGTCGATAGGCAAGTCCTCATAACCTACCACCTGCCCCTTGGGTGATTCGCGGTGCGTCACCAGGTTTTGGCGGTAGCCCAACACGCCTGGCAATGTTTTCACGAGAGCTGCGTGCCGAACATTCCACTCGTGCGCAAACACCTCTGCCGTGACGTCCGCACGGCGACGCAGGAATGACATTCGTTTGAGCGCCGTTCTGGGCGGCGGCGGGATGACTTCAATCGGTGTTGCGGTGACGATACGGAGATGGCCAATGAAGTGGTTCTCGTCATCCATAAGTTGCTTGCCGAACGTTTCAGAAAAGGCACTATCGATACCCTTGGGGTCATCAAACCAGAGCTGCGAAATGCCGTCTACCGATTCTGGCCCTCGCTTGTAGCTGATGCCCCGTTGAGAGGCGTCGGTCACGTGGTTCTGGTGGTAAACCTTCAAGCCCGGCAACTGCGAAGCCAGTTTTGAATGCTGCTCACGCCAATAGGTGCGAAAGCGATCAGACGACCAATCTTCCTTCTTGTTCAACAAGCCCATGCGCACATGCATCTTGAGTCTCCAGCGTGTTTTGACAAATTGAGTTTCAGAGGGTCAGCCTTCAAGGGCCAGCCACATGTCACGGTCTCGCTCAGCGGTCCAGATGCGAGGATCGGGGTATTGGGTCGCTTCGTCGTAAGCACGCGTGACGTCAAACGGCATGCAGTGGTTGAAGATGACCCAGTGGCCATATTTGGGTTGCAGCTTGGCAAAGGTTTCTTCGTAGACCTGGCGCAAATCTTTACCTGCGGCCGCCCCAGCGCTGACCGATTCGTAAACGTCGTGGATGAAATCCCGGGTACCCTTCAGGCCAGCCTGAACTTGTTCAGCGGTCTGCAGTGCTGCGCCACGGCCTGGAACCAACTTCTCAGGCTTTAGTGCCGCAATGTTGTCCAGGGTTTGTGGCCAATCCTTGAAGTAGGCATCGCCGGCGTACGGTGTGGCATCGAACTCCACCAGGTCA
>JBEBBB010000412.1:0-4838 GCA_041158605.1 Pseudomonadota bacterium | reverse complement strand
GGCAAAACACCTACATCTTTGTACTTGGCCATGCAATACGGCTTGAAGGCGTCCAACTACCCCCTGATTCCCGACGATTTTGAGCGCCGCCAACTGCCTCAGGCCCTGGTGCCTTACAAGAAAAAGATCTTTGGGCTGACCATCACCCCTGAACGTTTGAGCGAGATCCGCAACGAGCGGCGCCCCAATTCGCGTTACGCCAGCATGGAGAACTGCCGCTACGAGGTGAACGAGGCGGAGTCCATGATGCGCCGAGCCGGTATCAAGTGGTTGTCCACCACCACCAAGTCGATTGAAGAGATCGCAGCCATCGTGATGCAGCAAATCCGCCCGGATGGCGGGGTGATCGCTTAAAAGGGTCTGTTTTTTTGACTGGTGTTAACCCTAGGGATTGAAGGAAAATACCTCTCTAAACGATAAAAACAATAGCTTTTACCCTTGGTATTTGATTAAAACAACAACTTGTAAGCTGTTGTTGGTAAATCGTCAGAAGGGGGTCAGGGTCGCTGGTGATAGTCAGCCCGTCTTTCTTATTAAAGAAAGCTTTTTTCCATCACCCTAGGAGACCCCACAATGGCCAAAACCGAACACCGGCCGATGACGTCTGAGGAAAAGAAGGTTATCTTCGCCTCGTCGCTCGGCACCGTTTTTGAGTGGTACGACTTTTACCTGTACGGTTCGCTTGCTGCGATCATCGCCAAGCAGTTCTTCTCAGGTTTGGACCCATCTGCAGCGTTCATTTTTGCTCTGCTGGCCTTTGCTGCGGGTTTCATCGTGCGCCCCTTCGGCGCGCTGGTGTTTGGCCGTTTGGGCGACATGATCGGCCGTAAGTACACCTTCTTGGTCACCATCCTGATCATGGGTGGCTCCACCTTCATCGTGGGTATTCTGCCCACCTACGCCAGCATTGGCGTGGCCGCTCCCATCATCCTGATCGTGCTGCGAATGCTGCAGGGTTTGGCGCTGGGTGGTGAATACGGCGGTGCAGCCACTTACGTGGCCGAGCACGCCCCCCACGGCAAGCGCGGCGCTTACACCGCCTGGATCCAGACCACCGCGACCCTGGGCCTGTTCCTGTCGCTGATCGTGATCCTGGGCACCCGTACCATGATTGGTGAAGCCGCCTTCGCCGATTGGGGCTGGCGTGTGCCGTTCATCGTGTCGATTGTGATGCTGGCGATCTCCGTCTACATCCGTTTGACCATGAACGAATCGCCTGCCTTCGTGAAAATGAAGGAAGAAGGCAAAACCTCCAAGGCCCCCTTGTCCGAAGCATTCGGTCAGTGGAAAAACCTGAAGGTTGTGATCTTGGCTTTGTTCGGTCTGGTGGCTGGTCAAGCCGTGGTGTGGTACTCGGGCCAGTTCTACGCGCTGTTCTTCATGACCAGCGTGCTGAAAGTGGACGGCGCCACCGCCAACATTTTGGTGGCTGCATCGTTGCTCATCGGCACGCCGTTCTTTGTGGTGTTTGGTTCGCTGTCCGACCGCATCGGCCGCAAGCCCATCATCCTGGCCGGTTTGTTGTTGGCCTGCGTGACCTACTTCCCGCTGTTTGAAGCCCTGACCAAAGCCGCCAACCCCGACTTGGCCGCTGCTCAAGCCAAAAACAAAATCACCGTGACCGCTGCTGCTGGTGACTGCTCCTTCCAAGGCAACCCCGTGGCCCGTGAGATCGACTTCACCAAGTCTTGTGACATCGCCAAACGTTTCTTGGCCCAAAACTCTGTGAGCTACGACAACCTCGTGGCCTCCGCAGCGGGCCCTGCCGTGATCCAGATCGGTGAAAAAACCATCACCGCCCCTGTGGCAACGGTTGTGAACAGCAAGTTTGACGACGCCTCCAAGGCTGCCATCGACGGCTTCAAGAAAGAGGTTTCCGCTGCTTTGAAAGAAGCCGGTTACCCCTCCAAAGCCGATCCAGCCAAGGTGGACAAGGTCACCATCGTGATCATCCTGAGTATCTTGGTGATCTACGTGACCATGGTGTACGGTCCCATCGCCGCGCTGCTGGTCGAGCTGTTCCCCACCCGCATCCGTTACACCTCCATGTCCTTGCCCTACCACATCGGTAACGGCTGGTTCGGTGGCCTGATGCCCACCATCGCCTTCGCGATGGTTGCTCAAAACGGTAACATGTACTACGGTCTGTGGTACCCGATCGTGATCGCTGCCGCCACCTTTGTGATCGGTCTGCTGTTCGTTCGCGAAACCAAAGACGTCGACATCTACGCCGACGACTGATAAACAGGTGGGTGTGGGGCCCCTGGGGCCCTACACTCCACAAAACACCTTGCATGCAGGGTTTTTTGTGGAGTGTTTTGTCAATCTGTGGAGTTATAGCCATGTGGAAACTTGTTGTTGGTTTTGTGTTGTTTGCGGCCTTGTCGCTGTTTGTGATCATGAAAGGCGGTGACAGCCTGGACATGAGTGGTGAAAAACACGGCGGTGACACCCACGCTGAAGAGAAAAAGCCTGAAGCGGCTGCTGCGCCCGCAGCCCCTGTGCAGGCCCCCGCTGCTGCCCCTGCTGCCCCTGCTGCCCCTGCTGCCCCTGCGGCACCAGCTGCCGAAGAGAAAAAGCCCTGATCGGGCTGCAGCAACCAGGTTTGAAAAGCCGGCTTTGGCCGGCTTTTTTTATGGCTGTGCAGGAGTGGCCAAGGCTTCAAAAGGCAGGGACGCCTTGACCAACGTCACGGTGCATGGCGCGTGCATGGCCACTTTGATGGGCACCGTAGCCACCACGTGCTGCAGCTGCAACCCGTGTGTGGCGGCCCCCATCACGATGATGCTGACATGGTTCCCCCTGGCGTATTGCAACAAGGCATGGGCCACGTCACCCGATTCCAGCACATGGCATGACAGCTGGTGCCCCGCCATATCCAATGCCGATGCCCACTGCTGCATCCGGGCCAGGTGCAGACGGTGCACCTGGGTCTCGCTGTGGTTTTCGTCGGTGGCATCGGTGTCGCTAGAGGCGATCACCGTCACCACCGCCAACCGGGCGCCGGGTCTGAAGCCCAGGTTGCGCTCGGTGGCGAGCCGCAAGGCATACAAGGTGGCATCTGACACGTCTTTGTGCGGCATAGCCACCATCACAATTGGAACCGACTGGATCTGTTCAGCGGGCAATGGGCTGGGCGCGTAGTGCTTGCCCGCTGCACGCAACCACCGTTTTAAATGGGGCCAAAAACCGGTGCCCCGGGTTCGCCGCCCACGTTCGGTGATCGGCACCTGCTGCGGGTGGGTTAGGTCAAACGCCAAGTGGGCGGCCGATGGGTAACGGGCATCGGCCTCGGGGGCCAAACACCGAAGCACCACCTCTTGAAGCCATTCGGGCACTTCGGGGTTGTGGGCCCGGGGGGGCACGGGGTCCATCCACAAGCGTTGCCTCAGGCCACCAGTGGTCACGGGTGAGCCAAAGGGCAGCAGCCCGGTGGTCATTTGGTAGAGCACCACACCCATCGCAAACACGTCACTGCGGGGATCACCCCGTACACCCACCACCTGTTCCGGGGACATCCAGGTGGCCGAACCCACCGCCTTGCGCATCTCTTCGGCCAACAGGTCTGGGTGGTGGGCGTGGTGGGACAAACCAAAATCGAGCAACACGGCCGAATCGGCCCGCCCAGATGCGTCGGGTGCCATGCGGTACACCACATTGCTGGGTTTGAGGTCCAGGTGGCACACGTGTTGCAGGTGCAACTGGTGCACCGCCTGTGCCAACAACTGCCCCAAGTGAACAGCCTCATCCAAGGGCAGGCGTTGGCCTTCTTGGATCCAGGTCTCCAGGGTCCGCCCCTCGATGTGCTCCATCACCAAATAGGGGACGATTGACAGGTCGCCTGAAGCGACAAAACGGGGTACGTGTGGGCCGGACAAGGCGGGCAAAATTTGCTGCTCGATCTCGAACCCGATCAGGTTTTCGGCGCCATCGCCTGCTGTCATGCGAGGCAC
Source organism: Pseudomonadota bacterium (assembly GCA_041158605.1). Classification (GTDB taxonomy): domain Bacteria; phylum Pseudomonadota; class Gammaproteobacteria; order Burkholderiales; family Burkholderiaceae_C; genus JBEBBB01. The sequence goes on along the minus strand of JBEBBB010000412.1, from coordinate 885 downwards.
CTTCATGACCAACGGGAACTGCCCTGCCCTTTGGGTCAACAAGGGGTTCTGGCGTTCAACGCTGTAGATGTGGGCCATGCTTCCGGCATGGATACACGCCTTCACCACAAAACCATCCAGCACATGCCCGGGCTCGAAACGTTTCATCGACCAGCCTCCAAACGGGCGGCAAACACCTCTTGCAGCCCCGCTTTTCGGACCGCTGCAGCCGCAGCGAGGTGGTCATAAGGCACCCGGTGAAAGGTCAACCGCGCCGTCTGCTGGTCGTACATCGCATACATGGCGCGGGTATCGCCATCACGGGGTTGCCCAACCGATCCAACGGTGGCCACAAAACCACTGTTGCGCCGCAAAGGCACGGGTACACCAGCCGTGGGGTTGAACACCATCATTTGTTGCCCGGCCCCCGGGTAATACAAGTGCTGGTGGTGCACATGGCCCACCAACACGCCCTGGGCCTTGCCATGGTGCAAGGCAGCCTGCCAGCAGCGGGCCGCTTTGTGCGGGTTGTCTACATAGGTCCAGCGTTCGGGGTGGTCCGCACTGGCATGGGTCAGCAGCACCTCCCCGGCCCAGGCAGTGAGTGGCAATTGCGCCAAAAACCCGGTGGCGTGTGTGTCCAGTTGGGCCCACGTCCAGGCCGCCGTGGCATGCGCCATGGTAGGGCCGCCTGAGGGCACCACGTCAGGCGGGGGCTGGTCGTGGTTGCCCCGCACCACCACGGCCCCATGGGCCTGCAGATCGGCCACCAGGGCCACCACCTCTGCGGGGTGCGCGCCGTACCCTACCAGGTCACCCAACACCGCCCACTGCTGGGCACCGTGTGACCGGGCGTGGGCCAAACAGGCCTCTAGTGCGTGGAGGTTGGCATGGATGTCAGACAGC